>JBHEPK010000071.1:0-9600 GCA_046260325.1 Desulfonatronovibrio sp. | reverse complement strand
GAGCGAGTCTTTTTACCCTGTTGAATACACGCAGTGTAGGCGGAGCCATTCAGCCGGGGCGAGCGCGGCAATCTCTCTCGCGCTGAGGTAAGGACTTTTTTAACAAGCTGTTAAACTCTATAAGGTTAAAATAGTAAAGATGACAAAAATCAATAATTTTCCATTTAAAATTTTTCTGCACGCGTTTTTGATCTTGTCCATACTGGGCCTTGGCGTGGATATTTATCTGCGAGTAAGTACCGGGGCTGGTATCTGTCCTACGCAGGCCTGCGCCATTGTGGGCGACTATATAAACATCACTGAATTCAACCTGGTAGTACTTGGTCTGGTTTTCTTCATTTTCTTATGGGGTGTTTATTTTTTTGCGGCAAGATACGACAAAAAGTGGTTGTGGACAGGCGTACTTGTCCTTGTCCTGGGTGCTCTGGCCTTTGACGGAGGGTTGCTTGGTTTTCAGTATTTTTCCATTAAAGAACAGTGTCAGTTGTGTTTTGGGGTTGGAGCGGCCCTGTTGATTGTTCTTATGCTGTTTTCCTTAGTCAGGAAAAAAATCGCCATTCTGGTTCTTGGTCTCGCGGTCTGGGTTGGAGGAGGAATAGCCGGGTCCATGATAAATATCCCGGACAGAACGCCTCTCCTGGAACATATCAGCGGGATCAGCGTGCAGAGTGCGGAGTCTCAAAGATGGCCGAAATTTAATTATTTCTTCAGCCTTCATTGTCCGTTCTGCACTGAGATTTTGATCAAGCTTGCTAAAGATGAACCAGAAGACTACTCTTGGGAACTTTTTCCCTTAGACAATTCGCAGCCAGATCTGAAAAAAATTGCCTGGATCATGGAGTTGGAGGGAAAAGAAAAAAATATTTTTTATGAACTGGTCAGCTTAGAGCAGAGCGGGGATGTACCGGATATTGAGGTTACAGATAGACTGGAAACCAAGGTTGACCGCATAAGAACGTATTTCAGAGGAAATGGTTTTCGCGGCGTGCCCTTGATGATCGTAGAAGAGAATCAGGGAAAAAGACTTATTCTTACCGGCGCGGACAATATTACCGAGTATCTTTATGAGCACGGGATATTGGATGAATAATGAAAAAAAATCAATGTTTCAGCTGCTTGAGGAGGCAGAAATAAATCATGAAAGAATGGTATAAACTTTTAATAATAATCGCTGTATTCCTGCTGGCCTATTTTATTCCCTGGGATGCCGAAGTTATTCGCAGGTCAGGCCTTGAAGCCTTTATGATGCTTCAGGACTATGCCAGGGAACACGTTCTGACCTGTCTGATTCCGGCATTTTTCATAGCCGGAGCTATTGCCGTATTTGTTTCTCAGGCATCGGTACTTAAATATTTCGGGTCAAAGGCCAATAAGATCCTTTCCTATTCAGTGGCCTCTGTATCAGGAACCATTCTGTCTGTCTGTTCCTGTACAGTGCTGCCTCTTTTCGCAGGTATTTATTCCAGAGGCGCGGGCATTGGCCCGGCAACGGCTTTTCTGTATTCAGGACCGGCTATCAATGTCCTGGCCATAACCTTGACCGCCAAGGTTCTTGGCTGGCAACTGGGGCTGGCCAGGGCGGTGGGAGCTATTTTATTCGCGGTGGTCATCGGGCTGCTCATGTCCTGGATCTTCAGGCGAGATGAGCAGAAAAGAGAAGAGGCTCAGATGCATCTGCCTGATGAAGATAATAAGCAAAGGACCCTGTTTCAGGATGCCATGTTTGTTTTTACCATGGTCCTTATCCTGATCTTTGCCGCTTTTGCCGCTCCTGGTCCTGATTCGCAGCAGGTCTGGATCACCCTTTATTCCATGAAATGGTATGTTACGGTTTTTCTGCTGGTGGTTCTGGGCTTTATGATCAAATTCTGGTTTATCCCTGAGGAGAGAAAGGATTGGGTTCAGTCCACGTGGGGATTTGTCAAGCTTATTGCTCCGCTTCTGTTTATGGGGGTTCTGGTGGCAGGTTTTTTCCTGGGCAGACCGGGCTATCCAGCTCTGATTCCGGAGCAGTGGATAGCCGACCTGGTGGGTGGAAACTCCTTACAGGCCAATCTCATTGCCTCGGTTTCCGGAGCGCTTATGTATTTTGCCACGCTGACCGAAGTTCCCATCCTGCAGGGACTTCTGGGTTCAGGCATGGGACAGGGACCGGCCCTGGCTCTGCTACTGGCCGGACCAGCTCTTTCCCTGCCTAATATGCTGGTTGTCGGCAGTGTTATGGGCTTTAAGAAAACTTTTGTTTTTTCAATGATCATCGTGGTCATGTCCACAATCTGCGGTCTTATTTACGGCAATTTCTTCAACTGATAAAATTAATATGGAGGTTTGAAAATGGATATTAAAATCCTGGGACCCGGATGTCCCAAATGTGAACAGGTTCAGAATGTGGTTATGGAGGCGCTCAAGGAGTCAGGCCAGGAGGCTGATGTGGAAAAGGTAACTGATGCGATGCAAATAGCTGGTTACGGGGTGTTTGGTACTCCTGCGGTTGTTGTAGGCGGCCAGGTTAAAAGCGTGGGTAAGATTCCCAGCAAAGAACAGATCAAGGAATGGATTTCCTCATAAATTCAAATAGTACAGAATTCAGGCAACGCCGGTGTTGGTTTCTTGCTTTTCAACTCCAGCGTTGCCTGATGCAGGTTATCAAAAGATGAAAAAAATTATCGCAGCCATTATTTTTATCAGCGCGGTATTCACGCTGATGTTTCTTTATACCGCTCAGGAACAGAGCCGGGAAACTGCCCTTGAACCTCTCCCAGAAATTCCGGCTGAGAATACAGTAACCATGCTTAATCTCGGAGCTGATTCCTGCCTTCCCTGTAAAATGATGCAGCCCATTTTGAAAGAATTACGAGTTGAATACGAAGACCAGGTGTCAATACCATTTATTGATGTCTGGAAATATAAAAATCAGGCCCAGCGTTTCAGAGTAACCACCATACCCACTCAGATTTTTTACGATCATCTGGGCGAGGAAAGGTTCAGGCATACAGGTTTTATGGAAAAAGAGGCGGTTATAGAGGTCATAGAAGAGCTTTTAAAGAAGCAGCAGGCAACAACCACTGATTCCTGATATGCGGACTGGGACACATAAAAATGAACAAAGCCATTATTAATTTTTCGCCTAACCGAGAGAGTTCATGCTTGAATCAATGTTAATTACAATCAATACCTGGATAACCCAAGGTACAGGTATTGCCTTAGTCGGTTCGTTCCTCTGGGGAGTGGTCAGTGTGGCCTTCAGCCCCTGTCACTTGGCAGCTATACCCCTTGTTGTGGCCTATGTGGGCGGACAGAAAAAAATACTGCAACCCAGAGAGGCTGGAGTTTACTCTCTTTTGTTCAGCCTGGGGCTTTTTATCACCATTGCGGTTATCGGGGTGATCTGCGCGGCCCTTGGACGGGTCCTGGGAGATGTGGGGGGATACTGGCAGATTATTATGGGAGCGATCCTTATCTGGATCGCCCTGGGCATGTTGGGAGTTCCTCAGTGCTCAGTGCCGGGCGGATTCCTGCATAAGTTCAAGCTTCAGGGGTACTTAGGCGCTTTGGGGCTGGGTCTTGGGTACGGGGTTTTGTCAGGCATGTGTACTTTTGGTTTCCTGGCCCCTATCCTGGCAATCATCACAGTTCAGGAAAAAATTGTTACCGGGCTGAGCATGGTTGTGCTGTTTGCCCTGGGACATTGTCTGCCCATATTTATCGCCGGCAGTTCAGCCGCATTTGTGAGAAGGTTGACTGAAATCAAGGCCTGGCAGGGTGCAGGGATATGGTTCAGGAAGGGTGCGGGATTCTTAATACTTATCCTCGGTGTTTATTTTGTTTTGAATCCTTTTTTTACTTAAGCAGCTACGAAATTATGAATCATGTTATAAGCGCAGCGACTGAGCCAATCTGAATGGCAAAACTGCATTATGCTAAAATGCAAAATTCTGATTTATGTTTAGTCAGGACATGTTTTTGGGAATCTTGAATTCACCCTTCCAGCGTGGAAGAAGCACAAAGTCATGCTCTGGCCAGGAAATTTTGTAACTATGAAGAAGCATTGTCTGTCCATATTGTGAGCCATTTCCATATTTTTTATCTCCAACGATGGGAAACCCCCTTTTGCCAGCTGGAGCCTGATCTGGTGGGTCCGGCCTGTGGATATGGCTATCTTTAAAAGGGAAAAATCTGTTCCTGTGACAAGACAATCTACCTTTGATAAAGCAATTTTGCCCTGTTCTTCAATACATACCTTATGATATTTTTTCTCAATTTTGTCCCGCATCTCAAGTCCTTGATCCTGCCATGATCCTTCAACCCACGTTAGATAGACTTTTTTAAGGTCTGGTGTATTCCATATACCGTGCATTCTGAGCAACCAGGAATATGATTTGGCAAAAAGGATAACCCCTGAAGTATCTTTGTCTAACCTGTGGACAGGTGTAGGTTTGAACTCTGTTTCCTGGAAGTTTGAATGTACCCTGGATACAAGTGTATCGATTTGTTTGGTTCCTGAATGAACAGTGATACCTGCAGGCTTTTCCAGAACCAGAAAATCTTGATTCTCGAAAATAATGATTATGGGTTCTTTGTTTAGAACGTCCACTTTTTGGGTATTTTGGTGGGGAGGTATTCTGACGATGTCATCAGTGCTGATGCGCTGAAAAGGCTTGCATCTGCGCTTATTTATTCTGACCTGACCTGTTCTGATAAGACGCATAAGGCCGGAATCTGGAAAATCCCGGCCCATTTTTCGTTTAAGATAAGATATTAATTTTTGTCCGGATTCCTGTTCTGAAATTCGGCAATTTTCAACTTTGCTCACACTTCATTCCCGACAGGCTGATCAGTTCCTTCCTCCCATGTTGGCGGGGTCCATTTTATAGGCCAGGACAATAGCCTGTTTATTCTGCAGACCTGTAATTCCAGGATGGGTATTGACCAGCACTACAAGTTCCTGATTACCATCACCGTCAAAGTCGTACACTCCAAAGTCAATAATGCTGGCTCTGATTTTTCGGGTGTTCCAGTGGATGTTCAATCCAATATCATCCCAGAACAGTGCCCTGATCTCTCCTTCAGAAAAATTGCGTTGTCTGACAAAAATTCTTGAGAGTCCTGCAAAATGTTTATGGGCCAGAAGTTGATACTTGGATTCATTGTCTGCTCTGAAAGGTATCAATCTGGTAGGAATATAATAATAGTCAGGATCTTGATCACTGCCTTGGCCGAGACCGGGCATGGTTCCAGCAACCTCGAGATAAAGGGCTGAACCTGAGTATTCATCGTTTGTAGTGTAACGCTGATTATGGTTTGATCCATAAACTTTGAGGCGATCATTTTCTGCTATTACGATCAGATTACCGCCGTCTTCCTCTGGTAGATATGTAAAATTAAATATATTGGCATTGGGAGGAAGTGATAATCCCGGGCCAAGTTCTGGTCCGTTGCTGGCCATGATAACTTCCTGGACCGAATTGGGATTAAAAAGCCTTGTACCAGAAGATGTTTTTTGACCGATCAGATTGGGTTGATAACGGGGCGGAAGTTTAGTTACGTTCATAAAAAAAGAAATTCTGTCATACAATACTTCAAACTTTTTATCTTCAAAATTCAAAACAAAGGATCTGGGACTTTCGTCCTGAACAGCCGAGATGATTATTTCATCATTGCCGTCGCGGTTGATGTCAAAAGTGTTGATGTTGAGAGGCTTATAGGTAAGAGGAATATCATAGGAGGCAACAGGGATCATCCTCTGCTCATCCATTCTGAAGGCCTCAATGCTTGTTTCGCCGAGAATATAAATGGTTTTGCCATTTTCTTGTGATGTGTTGCCCAGGGCAATGCCCACGCCGGTAAAGGAAAGTGTCTGGCTGCGCCATCTGCCAGCAGCATAAGGGTCATCTTCAAATTTGAAATGGGGGTTTACAAAAACTTCTTCTTCCTCTGGAGAAGCTGAAGGCTCGGGTGCAGGGCTTGACGGTTCAGGAGAAAGCTGAGCTGCTTCTTCTGGAATTACTCTAACTACCAGATCTGAAGCCAGGTTTTCCAGAGATGGAATCAGACCTGATAAAGAGGGCTGCCTGAGAATGGGATCAAATTCCTCATCAGAGGCAACAGTGTACACATCAAGGCTGGTCTCTTTATCCATAATGGTTACAGATCCATAGACAAGATAATCTGCACCGAGTTTTGTCCTGATTTCCTGAGCCTGTGATGTGCTCTCAGGAAATTGGGATATTTGTCTACTGATCTGACCTGCGGGAACAGTAGATATCAGGCCGGGTCTTGTAACCCTGGAACTAAGCATGGACTGAATACCTTGAGACAGATACTGGTATTCTTGAGGGCCATGTACTTCAAAGGGCAGCACAGCAAATTTTTTGTCTGACTGCGCACTAATCTGGCTATTCATTAGAAATAAAGTGACAATCAGAAAAAATAAAATTTTTGAACGCATTATATATCCTCCGGGTAAACTGCTAAAATTTTGATTTTCATTCCTGAATTCTGGTTTGTCAACAGAATAATCAGTGGTTCAGAGTGATGAACAAGAAATCAGATAGCAATTATTTCTTTACTATGCAAAACATTTTGGGCAAACAAAACCACTGAGTCAATGGGATCATACAAGAATATTTTTAAAAAAATGCAGCTATTTGCCATACTATTAAGGATATCCTGCATACTGACAGGTTTTATTACTGAGCAAAAAATGATGAATAGCTACAAGAAGTTTTTACTATGACCAAAGATAAGAACAGAGCCTGCAAGCGATGGTTCAGGATGAACTGTGCGTATAGAGACAGGGCAAAGGTCTTAGATCTCTTGAGAGCTGAGGGTTTTGAACCTTCAATGGTGCATACCCCCACAGGAGCTATGCAGGTTAAGGAAGAATTTATACCTCTGGGCAACAGTCTGGCCAATTATTTCGGTTTTATCTATGTTCAGGATATTTCGTCCATGCTGCCGGCCATTTTTCTGAATCCATCAAAAGGATCCACTGTTCTTGATCTATGCGCCAGTCCTGGAAGCAAAACTGGCCAACTATCCCAACTAACAGATCATGACGGGCTTGTTGTTGCCAATGAACCCAACTCATCAAGGCTGGCAACACTCAGATCAAACTTGCGGCGTCTGAATCAGATGAATGTCATAACCACGGGATATCCTGGTGAAGACTTTCCAGATCAGGCCGGCCTGTTTGACTATATCCTTCTTGACGTGCCCTGCAGCGGCTGGGGAACTTTAAGCAAAAATCCAGAAGCAGCCCGCATGTGGACCAGAGAAAGACTTACTCCCCTTATATCCCTGCAAAAGAAGCTACTCGCCAAAGCGGCTGAGCTTTTAACTCCAGGAGGCAAGCTGGTTTACTCCACCTGCACCACCAATGAACAGGAAAATGAGGAGCAAATACTTTTTGCTGTTGAGGAGCTTGGTTTAAAAGGAGTTGATCAGGATAACGACTTTATTGGCGATATGATTTGTTCTGATTTTCAACAGACTATGCCTGGAGCTGTGAGAGTAAATGGATCTTCAATTGGTGGACAGAATTTTTTTATGTCAGAGTTGACATCTCAAGTCAGTCAGGAAAAACTCAGTTTTGAGAAAAAAAATAAAAGAGCTGCTCCTTTGCATGTTGAATATGGCCAAAATATGAAAGATATTTCCTGGGGAAAGCTCTGGGATTTTTCCGGAAATGTTTTTTTTGTGCCTGAAAAGGCCTGGAAGTATATTGAAAAGGGCATTAATGCTCAGGGAACTCACGTGGGTAGACAGAAAAAGGAAAATCTGATTCTTAATCCGAGAATGAGAGTGTTTCTGCCTGAAAACAAATCTGAGCAGTCTTTTACAGCGCAAAGCCATGACCAGATTGAGAATTTTATCCAGGGACAGAGCCTGAGTTTTGATACAAAAGATAAACTTGTGCAATTTTACTGGCATGATCTGGGGCTTGGTTGGTTGAAGAGCCGGAATAACAGGCTGTTCTGGTCGGACAGGTAGTTTTGGCAATAAAGAAAATAATATTACTAAGGTGCAAAGTATGATTGGACATAAGCGACGATTGGGCCGTTTTTTTGATACTGAGAAGAATATTACAATGATAATGCCCATGGACCATGGTGTCAGTGAAGGGCTTATTTCAGGCCTTGATGATATGGGTGATTTTATTGCCGGACTAACTGATACTCCGGTAAAGGCAGTGGTCCTGCATAAAGGTATGGCCATGGAATATTCTTCCCGTTTGAGTTTTGAACAGAATATGGTCGTACATTTATCTGCAGGGACTAAACACGGAATACCTTCCTACAATAAAAGTCTTATCTGCTCTGTTCAGGAAGCCTTAAGACTTGGAGCGGATGCTGTGTCCATGCATGTTAATATTGGTAATGATCTTGAAGACAGGATGCTCGGGGATCTGGGCATGGTGACTGATGAGGCGCACCAGCTTGGATTGCCTGTTCTATCAATGATTTATGCACGTGGTGGACAGATTATCAATGAACTTGATCCTGCCTTGGTTGCCCATTGCATAAGACTTGGAGCTGAAATGGGTGCGGACATGATAAAAGTTCCATTCAGCGGCGAAGAAAAGGTTTTTGCCAGGGCTGTAGGCAACTGCCCTGTTCCGGTAGTTATTGCCGGAGGCCCCAGACAGGATGATTTTGAGAATTTTTGCGTTATGATCAAAAAAGCTATTAATTGCGGGGCAAAGGGAGTAAGTATCGGCAGGAATATTTTTCAACATCCAAGACCTTATGAGGCTTTGGATAAATTATGGAAATATATGTCAGGATAGCTGGCTGTTGAAAATCTCCCAATTGCTGTGTCGCTGCAAAAAGTTCAAACTCGCACCTGTCTAAATACGCCCCAGTGAAACGAAAGAAGGTTTCACGGGGTAAACTTTGATCTTGAACTTTTTTTGCTCCTTGCACTTGGAATTTTTGAACAGCCAGCCTGATAAGGACTTTTTCAACATGCTGTTAATCCCAAATGGCTGACACGTAAGATGGGTGTTTGCACATCAGAGCAAATGCAAAAAATTAAACAGACTGTTCGCGATCTCTTAGACTTGTAAAAAAATTATCAGTCTTCATCTTAAGAGAACGCAGGAGCGGATATTTTACAACCGAACTTTTTAACTCTCAAGGCGTAACTTTTAACCTTAAGTCAAAATGGACAGCAAAACTCAATCAGCCATTAAGGTGCACCAGGAATGCTTCTGGGGTGATTACAGGCTCACCCCTGATGATATCTTAGACAGGCTAAGCCAGAATAATCCTGACTTTAATCGTTTTCTGTTTTCCAAAATAATTGAGAACAGCAGCTTTCCCTCCAAACATCTGACAGCCCTTTTCCCCAGAAAGGAACTTATAGAGATGCTGGAAAGGTATTTGAAAATATCAAATGGAAAACAAAGAGTGCGCCTGGTAGCCGCCAACATCACAGGAAACCATGATCTTGTTCCGGAGCTGCAATGGAAGAGATAGACTTCAAATCTTTATATTTGATTCAGGACAGAGTGCTGGAATCGATTTTTTCCTTAGATACCGAGTTTTATCTAACCGGCGGAACCTGTCTGCACAGGTTTTATCATGAGGATCGCTACTC
>JBHEPK010000070.1:9333-9635 GCA_046260325.1 Desulfonatronovibrio sp. | reverse complement strand
GCCTTCTCTGCAAAAAACACCATACTCATCAAGAGTCAATCCCTGTGATTCAGCAAGGACCTGAGCAAGCTTCAGGGCAGTTCCCGAAGGTGCATCTTTTTTGAATTTGTGATGAATTTCCATAAGTTCCAGATCATACTTATCACCAAGAAGTTTTAAAAGGTCCGGCAGAACCCGCAAAAGGACATTTATCCCCACACTCATATTAGGAGCCCAGAAAATAGGTGTCTTCTGAGCAATGGATTCTAAACTACTGACCTGTTCTTTGCTGAACCCAGTGGTCCCGATAACTGCGGCTGAAC
>JBHEPK010000070.1:0-9215 GCA_046260325.1 Desulfonatronovibrio sp. | reverse complement strand
ATCAATAACCACGCACTTGCCTGTTCTAAATAAAATATCAGAAAGATCACTGCCGGAAATACAGTCATATTTTTCCAGACCGTCAAGTCTGCCTTCTTTTTCCACAACAGCCGCAAGCTCAAGTTCCGGATCTTCTTTGATTAAATTGGCTATTGTGCTGCCCATTCTTCCATTAACACCTGTTACTACTATTTTGACCTGCATATAATTTACTCCGTTTGTTGAATTTAACTGAATATTGCCATTTTTCAAACTGCCGTAAGCTCAGCAAATTCCTTTTCATCTATAATCTTCAATCCCATCTGTTTGGCTTTTTCCAGCTTAGACCCGGGTTTTTCTCCAGCCACAACAAAATCAACATTTTTGGAAATAGTGCCAATCACCTTGCCTCCATTTTTCTCCACCCTTTCTCTGGCCTGATCCCGGGTGAAATTTTCCAGACCACCGGTAAACACAAACTTCTGGCCTTCAAGAAAATCATGAACCTTTGAGCCGGATTCCATTACCGGCCATACTCCCTTGTGCTTCAAATCATCCAGAAGCTGCTGATTATCTGGATTTTTGAAAAAAGCAACAATGGATGATGCCACTTCAGGTCCGATATCATCTATAAGTTTTAATTCTTCTTCATCCGCTCTAAACAGCGCATCCAGATCGCTGAACCTTTCAGTTAGACTCTTTGCTGTCTGTTCACCAACATGGCGGATGCCCAGAGCAAAGATAAGCCTTGGCAAAGTAACATTCTTTGCAGCAAATCTGATGGAATCAAGCAGATTATCAGCTGATTTTTCTCCCATACGCTCCAATCTCAGAAGCTCATCTCTGGAAAGAGAAAAAATATCTGAAATCTTTTTAACCAGTCCTTTTTTAACAAATATCCGGGCCCATTTTTTCCCCAGGCCCTCTATGTCCAAACCTTTTCTGCTCACAAAATGTATAAGCCCCTGTTCAAGACGGGCAGGACAGGAAATATTTGTGCAGCGCCAGGCTACTTCACCTTTGAGCCTGTAAACGTCTGTATGACATGATGGACATTTATCCGGAAAAACAAATTTCTTTTCAGATCCAGTGCGATATTCCTTAAGAGGCCTGACTATTTCAGGAATAACATCCCCGGCCCTTTGCACAAGAACCTTGTCACCGATCAGCAGATCCTTGGCTTTAATTTCATTTTCATTATGAAGTGTGGCCCTGGAAACAACTACCCCCCCAACATTCACCGGCTCAAGAAAAGCTACAGGAGTAAGAACACCAGTCCTTCCAACCTGAACCTGGATACTTTTGAGCTCGGTTTGGGCCTGTACAGCTGGAAACTTAAGAGCAATGGCCCACCTTGGTGCCCTGGATGTAAAACCAAGATTATTTTGAAGTTCCAGTTCGTTGACCTTGACCACCAGACCGTCGATTTCAAAAGGGCTTTCCGTGCGCTCCTGCACACTTTTTTCAAAAAATCCGGCAATATCTTCAAAATCGCTGCAGATTCTGCCCTGGGGAACGGTGACTATACCTGATGATTTTAATCCCTCGGATATATCTTTTTGGGATTTCCACTGTTCATGTCTGCCATAACGAACAAGACCGATTCCATAAGCAAAAAAATATAAAGGCCTTGAAGCGGTTATTCTGGGATTCAGCTGTCTTACTGATCCTGCTGCAGCATTTCTCGGGTTGGCAAAAGGCTTTTCATTTTTTTCAATTTTCAATGCATTGAGTTTTTCAAAATCCTTCGTAGGTATTACAACTTCACCCCGAACCTCAAGATATTCCGGATGGTTATGATTTTGCAGCAGAACCAGAGGTAAATTTTTTATAGTCCTGATGTTGGCAGTAACATCCTCTCCGGTTATTCCGTCTCCCCTGGTGCAGGCACCAATAAAATTCCCATGCTCATAAATAACCTCAACAGCCAATCCATCAAGCTTGGGTTCAACCCAGAAATCCATGCCTTTTCCGGGCATCTGCTTTTCAATGCGCTTTATAAAGGCCTCAAGTTCACTCATGGAAAATCCATTGTCCAAACTGTACATGGGGATGGAGTGAACCTTGGATGAAAAGGCAGAAACAGGCTCACCCCCAATTTTTTTGGTGGGCGATGCCGGATGATCAAGCTCGGGAAATTTATTTTCAAGGGCAATTAATTCCTGAAGCAGAGTATCATATTCAGGGTCTGTTATTTCCGGATCATCCAGGACATAATAACGATGATTATGATATTCTATCGCTCGTCTCAGTTCTTCAACTCTGGTTTTAGCCTCTGAAAAATCATTGTTCACTGCGGAAATACCTGTGTACATTTTTTGTTCTTAAATAGTTTCCATCCGGAAAGTCTTTCTTTACGGATAAGGACTTTTTCAACACGATGTTAAGTTATCTTCTAACCTGGCCTTCACCAAAAACAACAAACTTGGCGCTGGTCAGCTCTTTTATACCCATAGGGCCATAAGCATGAAGCTTTGATGTTGAAATACCAATCTCAGCACCAAGACCAAACTGCCCCCCATCATTAAATCTGGTGGAAGCATTGATAAGCACTGCAGAGGCATCAACCTCTCTAATAAAACGCATTGAACTGGAATAATCTCTGGTCAAAATAGCCTCTGAATGATTCGAACCATACTTTGCAATATGATCCTGGGCCTTAGTCTGATCATCTACAACTTTTACTGCCAGGGTCAGAGAAAGAAATTCCTGCCCCCAATCTTCAGGGGATGCAGGCGAAGCTGAACTCCCAAGAAATGGCATAGATCTGTCACATGCCTTAAAATTAACCCCGGACTTTCCAAGTTTATCTGCAACCATGGGCAAAAATGATGCAGCCACATCCCTGTTCACAAGAAGACATTCCAGGGCGTTGCAGACACCCGGCCTCTGCACCTTGGCATTATACACAATCTCAAGGGCATTTTTCAGGTCAGCATCATCGTGGACATAAATATGACAAACACCCTTATAGTGTTTCAGTACGGGCATAGTTGCATCATTAACCACAGCCCTGATCAGTCCTTCACCACCGCGGGGTATGACCACATCAATATATTCATCCAGTTTGAGCATTATTTTCACTGCTTCCCTGTCTGTAGAAGCAAAGCTTGTCACTCCGCTTGCAGGCAGCCCTGCTTCAAGCAAAGCCATGGAAATAAGAGAAGCAAGACATCTATTGGAGGAAAACGCTTCAGAACCGCCGCGAAGCACTACTGCATTTCCAGCTTTAAGGCATAAAATGGCTGAATCAATAGTTACATTGGGTCTGGATTCATAAATAATGGCTACAACTCCCATGGGTATGCGCATTCGTCCCACCATGATTCCTGATGGACGTTTTTTAACATCCTCAATGGCCCCCACGGGATCAGGCATTGCAGCGACCTCTTCACAGGCTGCAGCCATGGACTCGATGGTCTCAGGGGTAATTTTCAAACGTTCAACCCTGGCCTTATCAAGTCCTTTTTTATCTGCCTTTTGAAGATCCACTTCATTGGCCTCAATAATTTCTTTGTGGCTTTGCCGAAGCAGTCTTGCCAGTGAAAGCAGGGCAGCATCCTTTATTGAAGAATCTGCTGAGGATAGAACCCTGGAGGCATCTTTGGCATCCCTGGCAGCTTGTATAACCTGTTCTTCCAAACTCATATTAAACCTCACTGATCATTGATTAAAATTTCTGCACAAGCACAACCCCGACAACTAAGAAAGCAACTCCGAAAATTCTCCACAAATTTACTGGTTGAACAGGGTAGCCTATAAGACCGAAATGGTCCAGGATAAGGGAGGCAGCCATCTGGGCAGTCACTAACGATGCCAGAAGGGTTACTGCTCCAAGCTTGGGTGCCAGAATTATGGTCGTGGTAACAAAAAAGGCTCCAAGAAAGCCACCTGTCCACATCCACAGGGGTAAACGAGTAAAAATTGCAATGCCTGGCACTGGAACCCTTAACAATATACATAATAACCCCAGAACAATAGCTCCCGTACAAAATGAAATAAATGCTGCCAAGATAGGAGTCTTGACATTACTCCCGAGCAGAGCATTGATCCCCGCCTGAACCGGCATCATGACTCCAGCGGCCATGGCAAGAAGAATATAGAAAAATTTCATGGTCAGTTCCCAGCTTTAGTATACGCAGTGATCTTTCACCATCTATTTTTAAAATTTGTACACCCTGTTACATAATGGACATTTTCATACAGCTACAATACAATCAAGTAAACCTTTTGTACTTATTGCCATGAAACTGCCATGAACAGTTACCGGATATTATGAAAAAATATATTTTTGATCTTGATAATACCCTCTACTGCCAGACATTAAATGTTTTTCCACTCATTGACCAGCGTATCAACAGATACATGACCACCAAACTCGGTATTCCTGAGGACGGCGTGGACACTCTGCGAAGGCAATACTGGAAACTTTACGGGGTAACCCTTAATGGCTTGATGATTCATTACAATGTTGACCCTGAAGACTACCTTGAATATGTACACGACGTTGACCTCAAGCACATCCTGAAACCCGATAAAGAACTCAAGACAGTTCTCAGGGAAATCCCGTGTTCCAAGGTTATTTTCACCAATGGTTCCAGGGCTCACGCAGAAAATGTATTGCAAAACATGGGACTTGAAGATCTTTTTGATGATATTTTTGATGTCCGGGTAGCTTCATTTCGTCCCAAACCTTTCCCTGAACCATACCTTGAAATCCTGAAAATCATGGATGTTCAGGGTAAGGATTGTGTAATGATTGACGATATCCCTGAAAATCTAAAAACAGCCAAAAACCTTGACATGAAGACTATACTTATTGGCAAGTCCAATGGGCAGGATCATATTGATATCTGCCTTGATAATGCCAGCGCCATCAGGACAGTTATAAACATTCTCTGATTTTATATTATAATTCTAACTTGAACCTGAACAGCCACTTTTTCTATAAAAAATTGATTTTACTATACATAAGCAATTCAAATGACTGTCAGCAAAACTATCCCAAACCAGAGACTTCTTTTTCTTAACCTTGAACCTTGAACTCTCAAATAAACATGAAAAAACAGCAGCACCTTCTGAACTTTTACCAGACCATGAGCTCAAAAATGGGGCCAAGCAACTGGTGGCCTGGAGAATCTCCCTTTGAAATATCCGTGGGTGCAATACTGACTCAAAATACAAATTGGAAAAATGTTGAACAGGCAATACTCAATCTTAAATCCAAAGATTTGCTTAATCCTGAAAAAATGTTTTTCATGAATGATGAGCAGCTTGCACAGCTTATCAGGCCTGCAGGTTACTTCAGAATTAAAACCGCAAGGCTGAAAAATTTCTTATTATTTCTATATAATGAATGCGGCTTTAATTTTTCCGTTCTGGAAAAAATGGATCTAAAGCAGCTGCGGAGCAAACTCTTAGAAGTCAAAGGTATCGGTCCGGAAACCGCTGACAGCATTCTCCTCTACGCTCTGAACAGGCCGAGTTTTGTAGTAGATGCCTACACACAGAGAATACTTAATCGTCATAGTATCATCCATGAAGATGCAGATTATAATGAAATCCAAGAGCTTTTTACTTCATGCCTGCCTGAAGACGTCCTCCTTTTCAATGAGTATCACGCCCTTCTGGTCCGTGTCGGCAAAAGCTGGTGCAGAAAAAAGGCCCCCCTTTGCAGTAAATGCCCTTTAGAAATCTATCTTGAAAATTGATTATGTTATACAGGATACTTTCCCATATTAAATTTCTGACAATTGGCATTATACTGATGCTCTCTCTCTTTTGGGAGCTGAATATTGATTACGCCAGCGCTCAGCAGGAAAGTATTCAGTCAGAGATTGAATCCCGGCAGGAAGAATTAATCAGGCAGAAACGGGTAATTGAAAAACTTTCTCAAAAAGAAAGACAGGTGTATTCCAGACTGGCCAAGGCTGAAGACCGATTAGACAAGATTGCCCAGGACATCAGATCCCAGGAAGACAAGCTTCAAAGCATCCTCAAAAAAGAGGCAGAGATTGCCAGAACATATGATAAAATTTCTGCTGAAAAATCTGCTACTCAGGAAAAACTTTCAACCCTTTTACAGAATATCTGGCCGATTTTCCTTGAAAGCCAGTCAAGAAGCGGTCTTGAGGCCATGGAGTGGATGGACCTTGACCGCAGAATGACCTGGCTCAAAGCAATTTACAATCAAGCTGAAGATACCTATTCCCTGCTTCAGGTCCAGGCGGGCAAACAGGCAGCAAATCTTGCCAGACTGCACACGATAAAGGATGATTATAAAGCAAGCCTGAACCAGATCAACAAAAGCAAAGACCAGCTTCTGAGTGAAAAACTTGCATTTCTTGAGGAACTTCAGGAGGTCAGGGCCCAGAGACTTGCCGGCGAGGATATGATCAGCGAGATAATGGACGTAATAAAGTCCTTGAATTACCAGATGCAGGCAGTCAGTGAAAGAAATTTTGAAGCGCTCAAAGGACATCTTCCATGGCCTGCTGACGGCAAGCTGGTTTCTTCCTATAATCCTTCTGCAAATCCTCCCCACAATGGACTCAGCATATCCATTGGAAACAGTTCCAGGGTAAAAGCCATTTCCTGGGGAAAAGTAGTTCATAATGGAACATTGCGAGGCTTTGGAAGAGTGGTTATACTTTTCCATGGAAAGGATTATTATACCCTTTACGCTTACCTTTCGGACAGTAATCTGCAGATCGGACAGGAAGTGGAAAAGGGTGAAGCCATCGGAACAGCTGGGTATTACCCTAAACTGAGCACAGACGGGGTCTATTTTGAATTGCGTTTTAAACAAAAAGCCATTAACCCTGTTCCCTGGCTGACTGAGTCGTAACAGGCTTTTATAGTTCCTGATCAGAATTGCTGCTTGATAAAACTTTCAAATATATAATGTTATTTAATTACAAAGACCCCGACAAGCTGGAGGAAATAATGCGACTTAACCATTTTATTGGAATTTTCCTGGTACTTTTTTTTATCGTCATCGCTCCCTGGACAGGACAGGCCAGAGAAGACCAGTATGAAAGTCTTAAGAAATTCAGCCAGGTAATTCACCTGATTGAAGACAACTATGTTCATGAAAAAGAAAGAGACTACCTGCTGCAGGGTGCAATTGAGGGAATGCTTAAAAAACTTGATCCCCATTCATCATATCTTTCATTAGACGAACTCAAAATGATGCAGGATGATTTTTCCGGGGAGTTCGGCGGAATTGGGATTCAGATTGGAATGCGTGACAACCAGCTCGTGGTGATTGCTCCCATTGAAGACACTCCTGCTCATAAAGCAGGTCTGCAGCCGGGAGATTTGATCCTGGAAGTTAACTCGAAATCCACTCAGGGCATGAGTCTTACAGATGCAGTCAGGCTTATTCGCGGCCCCAAAGGCGAGCCTGTTGAACTGACTATTTTATCAAAAGATGCAAATAAACCCAAAAAAGTTGAAATTATCAGGGATACGATTCCAGTTCACTCGGTAAAGCTTCAGGAGCTTGAATCAGGATATATTCAGCTTAGAATTACTGACTTCAAAGGAAACACCACTGAGGACATCCAGGATGAACTTGGCAAATATACTTCAGACAACGATCTTAAAGGTATAATTCTTGATCTGCGCAATAATCCAGGCGGACTTTTGGATCAGGCTGTTTCTGTTTCAGACCTCTTTCTTGACAGAGGGCTTATTGTGTACACCCAGGGTAGAGATGAAAGGCAGCGCAAAGATTATAACGCATCAAGAAGGGCAGTTGATGTTTCCACACCCATGATCGTTTTGATTAATGCCGGTTCAGCTTCAGCTTCTGAAATTGTGGCTGGAGCACTCCAGGATCAGAAGCGGGCGCTGGTTATTGGAGAAAACACATTTGGAAAAGGCTCTGTTCAAAGTATTATTCCCCTGTCTGATGGTTCTGCCATCAAACTGACTATCGCCATTTACTACACTCCGGAAGGACGCTCCATCCAGGCAGAAGGTATCGCTCCTGACCTCAGGATTCCTTTTCAGGCCAGAGTATCCAGTGATGACCCCCAGCATCCAGCCCTCAGGGAGTCAGGACTGCAGATGCACTTGAGCAATCCTGACACTAAGGACAAGGAACAGAAAACTGTCAGTGAGGAAGTCAGGGAAATTCTGGACAATGACAACCAGTTGCGCATGTCCCTTGAAATAATTAAATCAATGCCGACAATCAAAGAGATTACCCATAAACAATAATCTGCAATGGCTGCATCTTCCAAAAAAAAACCTGCAAAAAAGAAAAAATCCACATCAAGGCGGACCGGGGGCATCCAGGTCCGCCACTTTATGTGGATTCTAACTTTTGGAATAACTCTGGTTACTCTGGCATTAATACTTTTGCTGCCTCATAAGGACGAACCAGCAGTTACTCAGGAAGTCCATAAATCTCAGGTGGCTGAATCCAGGTCTGTACCCACTGAAAAAAAACCACAATCCGCAGGTCAAACCTCCCTTAAGCCAAAAGCATTTACTTATGAGGAAAAAATCGGAGCGGATTTTGATTTGAGAGTCTGGGAGGCAGATATGGCAATCCTGCAGACCCTGTCTCTTATGGGTCATGAATCCGATAGAATGATCCATAAAAAAATTGAAACCAGATTTTTTTATGGTACTCCGTACCATTACCAGGAAATTGTCATTTATACCAATGATCAAAGAGATGATTTTCTAAAGAAGCTTAAGCAGAATATGGAGCGTTTTTTATCTTATGCTTCATTGATCCCAACTGAAAACAAGTATACATGGTCAGTTAATATCAATGGTCAAGTCACACACCTGATCAACCTGGAAAGGATTGTTGAAAAGCCCTTACCTGGAACTGGGAGGCTGGTAATTATTATTGATGACATAGGCGGAAGTCTGGAATATGCCAGGAAACTTTCCCGCCTTGACTTTCCAGTTATTTTATCGATTCTGCCCTACAAGCCTGAAACAAAAGAAGTAGTGGAGTTTGCCCGAAAAAATGATCTTGAAACAATGCTTCATATTCCCATGGAACCTGTAACTTACTCACAAGGAGTGAATCCAGGTCCTGGAGCGCTGTTTGTAAATATGGACGGCAATGAAATAAGACGCAGGGTAAAGGATAATCTGCAGCAGGTCCCAGGAGCCATCGGAGCAAACAATCACATGGGGTCAAGATTTACCCAGGACACCCGGGGAATGGAAATCGTATTTGATGAACTTCAAAAAAATCACTTATTTTT
>JBHEPK010000007.1:0-26819 GCA_046260325.1 Desulfonatronovibrio sp. | reverse complement strand
TTAATCAACAAATTCAGAATATTATGGTTTTGCCATACAGATTGCTTCGTTCGCTACGCTCCCTCGCAATGACAGGTTTTGTGTAACTACACCCGTGACTGTAAAGTGTCATTTTAGGAGAGTCTTGGAGCACTGTCTGAACGATTTAGAGAGCGTTAATCAAAAATGAAAATTGAGCTACATCTTTTCCTCATGGGAGACAATGTTAATATTTTGACAAGGTTGACATAAGGCCTTGCTTCTGTTCTTGAATATATATTATGTGATGAGTCCCCAAAATTATCAAATTATTGCATGCTCAAATTCCAAAACTCAGAAATATCAGCTGTCATATGATCGCAAAATCCAATATAATTCCCGCAGTTCTGGAACGACTCCAGAGTCTGCCTGCCGGCCACTACCTTGATGTCCGCACATACAAGCGCAACCGCTACATATTTTTTGTTAAAATGAATGAAGATAATTTTTTGATTATTGAAAACGGTTTCTACCAGGAGCGCTTTGAGAATGTGCCATTTAAAAAAATAAAAAAATTATTCAAAACTCTTCTCAAAAAAGAATTCCCCCGCAGCACCAAAATCAGGGTTTATAACATGGGGGAATTTGATGAACAAACAGCTGATAGTGTTGAACGAAAAATACTATGAGCATAACTGCAGCGCATTACCCACCCAATATATAAGTATTCACTTTAAATTCAGACCGTTATACAAACTCTTGCTCAATAAACACAATTCATATTATAATAAGAGCTTATTTGGCACTTGCTTACTTTCTTTGCGTACTTTTTTATCTCAACATCACAGGACCGCCATGAAAAATCACAATCTCAGCATCACAGACGAGCTCAAAGAAACAGACAAAAAAATAGCCTCGCTCATTGATAAAAGATCAAGGCTTTTGAGCAGAATCTCTCAGACCAGGCAACAGAAAAATACCAGCCTGACAGATGCTCAACTGGAAAAGGAATTATGGAAAGTCTGGAAGGAAGAAATGAAAAAATCCAACCAGAGTATTGTACGCCAGCTTTTCACCATACTTAACAGCCTTGGTTACTCCAGGGCTGAAAAAGGCTCCTCAGACAACCCCTTTTGTCTGTATCCGCCACACACAGTCAACCTGAATCTTCCTGCTCCTGGATCTGTTGCCCAGTCCCATTTTGCAGCATTTCTATCCATGTTTGATCAAAATAAACTCGAGCTGAACAATTTCATTCTCAATGATCACATCATAGAACTTATCAAGCTTGCCAACCAATGTGGTGCCAGTCTTTCCTGGAGCGATAATATCTTCACCAGTCAGGGAAATCATCGCCTTAACCTGGATGGTCAGAATCTGTTTATCAATCACAGCCTTTTTAACTTTTACCTGTTTATCTGTCTCGCCATAGGCGATGCCAACAGGATCAAGTTTAACAGTTCAGCACAATTTAAAACCGTAAACCTCAAACATTTACAGGACTTTCTGCCACAACTTGGAGCACGCCTGAGTTCCATCGAACCTGGAAGCTATTCTTTGCCGGTCAGGCTTGAATCAGGAGCTCCCCTGCCTAATGAAATATCCATTCCAGATCAGTTAGACCCTGAATTTGTTAAAGCACTGATTCTAACAGCTCCTTCCTATGAAAAAGGACTGACCATCCGCTGCAACTTTTTCAATGACAAAGGGTTTGCTGAGCTTTTTTCAACCATGAAAGAAACTGGCATTCAGCTGGAAGTTATGGGCAATTCTGTTGAAATTCATCCATCCAGAACTGACTTGAAACAAATAAATATCCCCGCGGATCCTGTATTGTCCGGATTTTTATTAAGTATGGCTGGGCTGAGCCAGGGACAGACTGTCCTTGAGGGGCACTGGCAGCAGGAATCTTCAGAATCCCAGGCAGTACTTCAAGTTCTGGAACAATGCGGTATAAAAACAAATATTTCATCTGATAGAATAAGCGCCAAGTCCGCAGGCCCGGTTACAGCAGATTTTTTTGATCTTTCTGAATATCCCAGCATCATGCCCCTGGCTTTCAGCCTTTGCCTGAGTTCATCCATGGCTGCACAAACAGAAATTCTCATGCCGACGGAAACAACAGACTATGAAATTGCTGTAGAAATCCTGGACCAGACTGGTTATGATTTTGAAGCCCATAACAGGGGCATGAGAGTATTCTCTCAAAAGAAAAAAACCAAGAGTGATCCATGGAACAGCCCTGATCCTTACTGGACTCTTGGTTATTGCCTTTTATCTTTCAGAAATAAAGGTATCTGCCTGGCCAATCCTGGAAAGATAACTTCAATCTGGCCGGGATTCTGGAGAATATTTACTAATCTTACAGGTAAAAAAGAAGAAAGTAAAAAAGAAGAAATTAATGATCATAGAGGAGATACAAATGAAAAACCTGCCCGCAGAAGAATCCGTACCTGATGAAATAGGATTAATCAAAAAGCAGATGGAAGATTTTCAAAACCAGAAAAAAGAATGTCAGAAAAGAGTCAGGGAGCTCATGGCTGCTGAAGATCCTTCCAAAGGTATATACCATAACAAGGAGATATTTACCATGCAGCAGGACAGCCTGCGCTTTTGGGTAAAGCCTGCATCCTGATTGTTTTTCGCCATTGCTGTTTGTTTGACCAGCCCTGAGCCCGTTAGCCAAAATCATGGTTATTAAGACGGACTTTCGGCTATCTGAATAAATTACTGTTTTTGGCTTACGGGCTCATGCTGGGAGTTTGCAGCAACAGAAAACCAATCAGGATGCAGGCTGTCCTCACAGCATGGTGAATAGATCCCCAACAAAAACTAAACATCAGGGAGGAAAGGTGAGCCTTAATCTTACCCAGAAAATTATAAAAGAACATTTGATATATGGTGACATGAAGCAGGGCCGGGAAATAGGGCTGAGAATTGATCAGACCCTGACCCAGGACGCCACAGGCACAATGGCCTATCTGCAATGGGAAGCCATTGGACTGCCCAGGGTCAAAACAGAGCTTTCTGTTAGTTATGTGGACCATAACACCCTGCAAATGGGATTCAAAAACCCTGACGATCACAAATACCTGCAAAGCGTGGCTGCGAGATACGGCATTGTTTTTTCCCCTGCAGGCACAGGAATCTGTCACCAGCTGCACCTGGAAAACTTCGCAGTTCCAGGCAGAACCCTCATTGGATCAGACAGCCATACTCCCACAGCCGGCGGGGTAGGCTCACTGGCCATCGGGGCTGGAGGCCTGTCTGTTGCCCTGGCCATGGCAGGCGAGCCTTACGTCCTGAGCATGCCGGGAGTGGTCCGGGTCTATTTGGAAGGAAAACTACAGGGCCATGCCAGTGCCAAGGATGTGATCCTTTATATCCTCAAAGAACTCAGTGTTAAGGGTGGGACTGGCAAGATAATGGAGTACACCGGCCCTGGAGTAGAAGACCTGTCTGTACCTGAAAGAGCCACCATAACCAATATGGGTGCTGAACTCGGCGCTACAACTTCAATTTTTCCATCTGACAATACCACAAGAGAATTTCTCAGGATAATGGACAGAGAAAAGGATTTTATTGCATTGGGACCGGATCCTGATGCTTCCTATGATGAAGAGATCAAAGTAAATCTTTCAGAAATACAGCCCATGGCTGCCCAGCCTCATATGCCTGACATAGGGATTGAAATAAAGGACATTTCAGGACTTAAAGTTGACCAGGTGGCCATAGGTTCATGTACCAATTCATCATATTCAGACCTCAAAATAACTGCTCAGATCCTTAAAGGGAAAAAAGTAAGTCCAGATACTGATCTGATTATTTCTCCAGGCTCCAAGCAGGTTCTGAAAATGCTGGCAAGAGAAAACCTGCTGGAAGATATCCTGGACAGTGGAGCAAGGCTTTTGGAATGTTCATGCGGTCCGTGCATTGGAATGGGAGGCTCGCCCATCTCCAAGGGGGTAAGTGCCAGAACTTTCAACCGCAATTTTGAGGGCAGAAGCGGAACCCAGGATGCTGGTGTTTACCTTGTAAGCCCGGTTACTGCTGCCCATTGCGCCCTTAATGGTAAATTTACTGACCCGGACACCTGGGGCCAACCCCTGCCTAGACCAGAACTTCCTGAAAATGTCCCTTCCATCAGGAACCTTTTTGTGTTTCCCGAAGAAAAGGGTGACGCTCAAATCTACAGAGGACCCAATATTGTACCCCTGCCCCGATTTGAACCATTGCCTGAAAAGCTGGAACTGCCTGTTGTGATCAAATGCGGGGACAATATCTCCACAGATCATATACTACCCGGAGGAGCGGAAATAACTGCCCTGCGCTCAAATATTCCAGCCATAAGCGAACATATCTTTTCCAGGGTCGATAAAGAATTTATATTCAGAATCAAAAAATCCGGTCAGGGAATCATCCTTGGCGGAGAAAATTATGGCCAGGGCTCCAGCAGGGAACATGCAGCACTTGGTCCAAGGTATCTTGGAATAAAAATTGTTCTGGTAAAATCCTTTGCCAGAATACACAAAGCCAATTTAGTAAACTTTGGTATTCTTCCTTTGACCCTGGCAAACCCGTCAGATTATGAACAATTAAACCAGGATGACATGCTGAGTATTAATACATCAACCCTGTCGCCTGGAGAAACTGCCATTATACAGACAGCTTCAGGAAATAACATCCAGGTGAAAAACGATTTGACTGCCACTGAGTTGGCCATTATTAAGGCAGGTGGTCTGCTGAATTATGTCAAAGATAAGAAAGCAAATTAAGATGCAGGTCTTACCAGCAACTTAGCATGCCGTTATAGACAAACAAACTCTGAAAGAACCATCAAGAGGAAAGTTATGTTAGATGTTTTAAGAAATAATGCCCAGTCATGGATTGTAAAAGTTTTGTTCGCAGCAATTGTTGTTGTTTTTGTATTCTGGGGCGTTGGCAGTTTTACTGGTGACCGTGAGGGCGTCCTCGCCGTAGTCAATGACAGGCCCATAAAGATTAACGACTTCATAAGGGCCTATGAAAATACTGTTCAATCACTCAGAGAACAAAACCCAGACGTAACTGCTGATGATTTGAGGGAGATGCAGTTTAAACAGCAGATTTTCAATCAATTGCTCAATGCTGAGCTGCTCCAGCAAAAAGCTCAGGAATTAGGATTAAAGGTATCAGCTTCTGAGCTGCAGCAGGAAATTTTGAGTCTTCCAGCCTTTTTATCTGAAGATGACCGATTTGATCCCCAGCTTTATGAAGGTATCCTTCGTTCTCATCGCCTGACTCCTGCCCAGTTTGAAAGGGATTTTCAACAGAACATGCTCCTGCAGAAAATGGAAAACTATATCTCTCTTCCAGCAAGACCCAATGAAGAAGAAGTGGCTGAATTCTATAACTATATACGATCCCAGGCCAAAATAGACTACCTTAAAGTTTCCTGGGAAGATTTTCAGGACAATATTTCTATCCAGGAAGATGAAATTCAGGATTTTTACCAGGAAAATCAATCCAGGTTCACGGTTCCAGAGCAGATAAAAATAGCTTATATCGAACTGACGCCCAGGAGACTCGCTCCAATGCAGGATGTTTCCAGCGAAGAAATTGAGGATTACTACCATGCAAATATTGATGATTTCAGCAGGGATGAACAGGTATCAGCGAGACATATCCTCATTGCAGTGGATCAGAATGCTTCCCAGGAAGAAAAAGACCAGGCCCTTGCTTCCATAAATGAAATTAAAGACAAGCTTGACCAGGGGGCTGATTTTGCTGCCCTTGCCTCAGAATATTCAGACGGCCCCAGTGCGGCTGATGGCGGAGATCTTGGAAAATTTGGACGTGGCCAGATGGTTCCTGAGTTTGAAGAAGTAGCATTTTCCCTGGAACCAGGCGTTGTCAGCGAACCAGTTCAGACCCAGTTTGGATGGCATCTAATCAAAGTTGAAGAAAATATTCCTGCCGGAAAAATGGAGCTTGATCAGGTCAGAAGCCGAATCCGCATGAACATCGGAGAAGAAAAGGCCATGGATCAATTGGCAGACACCATGGACGATATTCTCGAAGTTATCATTACTGGAGGAGATCTTGATGAGGCCGTACAGAGCCTCAGCCTTGAAGCCAGGACAACAGACTTCTTTACAAAACAGGATGGCCCCGCTGAAATTGACTTGCCCACCACAGCCATTAACAAGCTTTTTGACATGGCTGTAGGCGAGACTACAGAAACTCCGGTCATGGTAGAAAATGGATATGTATTTGCTGAAAAGATTGATTTCAAAAAGGCTGCTGTAAAAGATATTGAAGAAGTAACTCCTGAAATCACCGCAACCCTTACCAGACAGAAGGCCTCAGACATGGCCAGAGAAAAGGCCCAGGAATACCTTGAAGTTGTTATGGAAGACAATCTTTCCCAGGAACTGCAGGAAGAAATCACAACCAGCAGACCTTTTGGCAGGCAGGGCTTTATACCTGAGCTGGGAATGTCACCTGAACTGGCCATGGCTGCCTTTACTGCTCAGGAAGGGCAATGGCTGGACCAGGTATTTAATGTTAATGATGGCTATATCGTAGCAAAGGTAGCGGAAAAAATTCTTCCACCAGAAGAAGAATTTGAGGCTGAAAAACAACAATGGCTTGATTCGTATGCAGACATGCAGAAGCAGCAGGTGTTTGAGTCTTTCATAACCATGCTGCGTAATCAGGCCAAAATAAAAATATACAGATCTGACATAATTGAAAACTGATTATACTAAGACCACACAGGGGTGAATACCTTCACCCCTGTGCCAATGCCCATCTATTTATCTGCTGATTGCGTCCTTTCTTATTAAAAAAGTTTCAAACACTTCAGAATCTGCATCTTCTAAATGCTCATGCCATAATCTATTCTGAAGAAAAAAAAGATCCGGATATATTCCAAGTCGCTTAGACCTGGCAAACACCAAAGCAATACTTTTCCAGATGGGATCTGCCTCAGAAGCTTTGCTCTTCAGATAAATAGAAATCCTTTCCTCTAAAATTTCCCTGAAAAATGGATTATACTTGAATACTTCTTTCCAATAAGTTTCAAAATCCTTGCTTTGCTTTTCCGAAATTATGAATTGAAATACAACAATCAGAGAACTTCCGCGAGTTCCAGCCAGGGGCACCTGCTGGCCCTCCTCAAATGGCCTGAAGCAAAGACTTTGGATCTCTGTGTATTGTTCCTGGGCGTTGGTCCACAGCTCGTGTTCCTTGGATTGATCCAGTCTGCATAAAATATGATCCTGAAGTTTTACATCTAAGTGCTGCAGATCAAATTTCTCACCATCTTCAGTTATTAAACTCGGGCATCCGCCTTCAGTTTTATCCATGTCAGTCTTAAAAAGCGCCTGTCCATTTTCACCAGTCTTATTCCATTCATAAAACAGTTCCAGATGCTCTTGCCTGGATTTTAATTTAAAGTTGAGCCCCGGAAATTGTATATCCTGGTTCAGAGCCCCAATTGCCCGGGCAGTCAATGCCATCTGCGCTGCGCCTATCCTCCTTGGCTTCACAAGTTTAGACCAGATTTCCCTGCCATCTCCTATGTTATGGTTATTGGAATATGCTTCTTCCAGGACTTCTAAGAATTCTGCCTCAACGTCAGGGCCTCCCAAATCCTTGAGCATTTCCATACCCCTTAAGGCATAGCTCAGGGCATTGAGGGGTTCTATCCTGGCAATATCATCGAAAAACCAGGCGCAACTGGCAAAGCTGGCCAGGCCAACACGCTGCATTTCCAGAAGCTTGAGAGCTTTAACTTTTTCAGCATCATCAAGTTCCCGGCTTTGATGCGCCTGCAGAAAATCATCCTTTTCCACAGCTCCACACAGGCATCTTCCGTAGTCCATCAGTGCTTTGACTTCATCTTTAAAATAATCTGGACCAGCATTGCGATAATACTCATCAATATAATATTTCAGGAGATTCAGGCTCCTGCGCAGGGGCTTACGCCATTGCTGATTCCAGTCAGCATGGCCTCCGTCCTTACAGCCGCAATCTTCTCTCCACCTTTCTATCCCATGAATGCAGCTCCAGGAAGTTTTTTCGCCAATGCGTACCCTGGCCTCCGGGGGATTTTCATTGAGATAAGAAGCATAATTGGTCAGCGTCAAAGGGCTGTCTGATTCCTGGGCCTGTTCCAGAACATAAGCCAGAGCCATTTCTCCAAACTTGAAATGATGCCCGTATGATTCACCATCAGTGGCCAGACTGATCAAAGGCGAATTTTTTCTGGACAGAAGCCTTTCCCAGAAACCTCTGCCATCCTGCAGCAATTTTTCAAAAGCAACGGCCTGTGATAAAGGACCATCATAAAAAAACACAGATATTTCATTACCTGAAGGAAGCTTTACAAGATAAGGCTTTGATGTATCTAAGCTTCCTTCATCAACTTTGTGCCAGTTTTCATCTTCCAGTCCAGCCACGGCTTCTGCCTGGCGAGGCGCAAGGATAGTGAATTTCAAACCTGCCCTGGCCAAAGATTCCAGAGTTTCAGTGCAGACTGCTGTTTCTGCAAGCCACATGCCCTCAGCCTTACGTCCATATCTGTGCTCAAAGTCAATTAATGACCAGTTAATTTCAACTTCCCGGTCATGATCAGTAGACAAGGGCATTATTATATGGTGGTAAACCTGAGCCATGGCATTGCCATGTCCAAAATGCTCCACACTTTTGCGGTCACCATCCAAAATCATTTTATATGTATCCGGGCTGTGTCTTTCCATCCAGCTGAGTATGGTCGGTCCAAAATTAAAGCTCATATATTCATAACAATTGATCATGTTGTATATATAGCCGTTAGAATCCATCCTTCTGGCATATGCCAGGGGAAAATAACATTCCCTGCATATTCTTTCGTTCCAATTGTGAAAAGGAGCGGCGCTGGCCTCAGGCAACACCTCTTCAAGCCAGGGATCAAAGCGCGGAGGCTGATAAAAATGACCGTGAATACATAATCTGGACATAATAGTTTCTCTCATTCTTTTGATAAATTATAACTGCTGAATGATCATCTTTGATAATTACTGTTAACAGCACGTTGAAATAGTCCATATTCAGCTGACTGTTCAAAAATTCAAAGCAACAGCAGTCAGGAGGTTCTAAACATCGAGTTAAGGTAAAAATATTGCCAAACAAACTCATAAAAGGCAAAATATGTTTTTATATTAGATAAACTACTGCCTGACCTTTTCAAAGGTCTGAATACATAAGGAGATAAGAATGGGGATATTAAGTTCAAGCATCAGCATGACCAGATACAAAGTAATCCAGGATATACCTGATGGATTCTGGACTGACATTCCAGATCTGCTCATTAACCATAATTTCAAGGACATTGACAAAACAGCTGACGAACGCAGCTTTGGATGGACATCATTTGATGATATGCTTGATACCAATTGGAATCATGCCTCCCCTCACAAAGCCCACTACATTGCATTTGCCCTGCGCCTTGATACCAGACGCATTCCTCCGGCTGTACTTAAAAAGCATTTGCGCCTGGCCATGGATGAAGCCAAAAAAGAGCTTGAATCCAGAGGTCAGAAATTTATTTCCAGGGATCAGAAAAAAGAAATTAAAGAAAATGTTAAACTTAAACTCTTTGCCAGAACCCTGCCCATTCCAGCAGTGTTTGATGTGGTCTGGGATACTTCAGCAAACCTTGTTTATCTCAGCTCCAACAGCCCCAAAGTTAAGGAATTATTCGAGGACCATTTTACCAATACATTTGAGATGCACCTTGAACCCCAGACTCCATACTTCAAGGCGGTAGAAGGCAAGGATGAACATCAGAAAAAACAGATAGACGAAGTTGAGGCCTGCATACTTATATAAACCAGCATCCTCATGCATGAAGACATATTGCAGAATATTATTTGTGACCATTCAGCACATTAAAAAGGGCCGGAAGCATTTACTTCCGGCCCTTTTTAAATGGTTACAGCATCCGGAAATTCTTCGTTTCCGGATGAAAGCTGAATTATATCCTAATAGCGTGTTGAAAAAGTCCTTATTCAACTAACTGCTTAAAAATTCCAAGTTCAAGGAACAAAAAAAGTTCAAGATTGCAGCGTATTTATGATACGTAAGAGTTTGAACTTTTTGCAGTGACGCAGCAATTGGGAGATTTTCAACAGCCAGCTAATAGCGGTAATGCTCTGGTTTAAAAGGTCCTTCCTGAGGAACGCCAAGATATTCTGCCTGTTTGTCGGTCAGCTTTTCAAGCTTGACTGACAGCCTTCCGAGATGAAGTCTGGCAACCTCTTCATCCAACTTTTTGGACAATACCCTGACCTTGGGGTCATAGTTATTTTTGGCCAGATCAATCTGAGCCAGAACCTGATTGGTAAAGCTGTTGCTCATGACAAAGCTTGGATGGCCGGTGGCACAACCCAGATTAACTAACCTTCCTTCGGCCAGGACAATTATTGAACTCCCGGACTTTAAGGTCCACTTGTCCACCTGAGGCTTGATTACCAGTCTTTTGCAGTCAGGATTGTCTTCCAGATAAGACATTTCTATTTCAGAATCAAAATGACCGATATTGCATATAATGGCTTCATCCTTCATGCGCTCCATGTGCTCCCCGCGGACTACATCGCAGCATCCTGTGGCAGTGACAAAAATATCTCCAGCCTCGACTGCTTTTTCCATGGTAGTGACTTCATATCCTTCCATGGCTGCCTGCAAAGCGCAGATGGGATCAATTTCCGTAATTATAACCCTGGCTCCAAAACCTCTCATGGACTGAGCACATCCCTTGCCCACATCTCCATAGCCGCAGACTACAACAACTTTTCCAGCAACCATGATATCTGTTGCTCTTTTAATTCCGTCAGCAAGAGACTCGCGACAGCCATACAGGTTGTCAAACTTGGACTTGGTCACAGAATCATTAACATTAATGGCTGGGAAGAGAAGCTCGCCTTTTTTCTCCATCTGATAAAGGCGGTGAACACCTGTGGTTGTTTCCTCAGAAACACCACGAATTTTTTCAGCTATCCTGGTCCATTTGCCAGGGTCTTTTTTAAGGCTGTGTCTCAAGCGGTCCATGACAATTTCAAATTCTTTATTATCCTGCTTTTTATCTAAGATCGAAGGATCTTTTTCAGCCTTTACGCCCTGATGAACTATCATTGTGGCATCGCCGCCGTCATCAACAATAAGATCAGGTCCTGTTCCGTCAGGCCAGGTCAATGCCTGCTCAGTGCACCACCAGTACTCTTCAAGAGTTTCACCCTTCCAGGCAAAAACCTTAGCTAAGCCAGCCTTAACCACTGCTGCGGCAGAATGATCCTGGGTTGAAAAGATATTGCAGGAGGCCCAGCGCAGATCAGCACCAAGCTTATGCAGAGTCTGAATAAGCATGGCAGTCTGAATAGTCATGTGCAGACTGCCCATGATCTTCAGGCCTTTAAGAGGCTTTTCATCCTCATATTCTTCCTGCAGAGCCATAAGGCCGGGCATCTCATTCTCAGACAGCTGCATTTCCATCAAGCCCCAGTCTGCCTGGGATATATCAGCAATTTTATGCTCAAGTTCATGGTCAATTTCAAGAAACATCTTTTCCTCCTGTTATTTATGTGGCCTTTTTCGGCCTGTAGGTTTGTTGTCTTTACAAACTCTGTAAAGGGATTTTATATATATCCTTTGCTCACGTGTAAACCTTTTCTGTCCTTCCTGCCTGACCCGGCAATCTTTTTTAAAAGTCAGATAAAACCGCTTGTCAGATGGGGAAGTGTGATTTAAATACAATTCATGTATTCTGTAGATAAATCCATCAATAAGTACCTTGGACGAATAGATTCAGACGGATCCAGATACATATTCATCAATATCTGCAACCGATGGGATCAAATTGTCGGAACTGAAATTGCGGCCTTAGTCAAACCTTTGGGTCAAAAAAACAAAACACTGATCCTTGGTGCCCAGGACAGCATCATAATTCAGGAAATTACCTTTGCTTCCCAGCAGATCATCGACATGATCAATGATTTTTGCGGATCAGATATTTTTGACAAGTTGCGCGTGGAACTGTTAAAGGGCAGAACCCCTCTGGATAGAAAGCTTGTTCACAAGCCGCACATCGCTTTACCGGTAAAAAAACCCCGGCAACTGGGCAATCTTATGGGGTTTATGAGTGAGGATTCCCCTGTTGCCAGATGTTATTCCAGATATGTTGATTTTTTCCATGAAAAAAAATAATCAGCCATAGCTTCGTGTTGAAAAAGTCCTGATTCAACTGGCGATTTTTTGTTGTTGTTATTTTAGACTGTTAACTAATATTTTCTATGTGAAATTGATTACTTAAGGAGGATTTGGTAATGAGTGAAGATTTAAACCTTGATTTGAAAAAACCTTTGGACAAAATGACCGCCAAAGAACTGCGCCAGTTGGTCATGGATAAAATTCCCCAGATAACAGGGGCCTCAGGAATGGACAAAGAAACCCTGCTATCATCCATTAAGGAAGTTATGGGGATTACAGACGAAGAAGGCTCAGCAGGCAAGGCATACAAAGAACAGGTCAGCAGCCTCAAGAAAAAGATAAAAGATCTTCAGGCCAAGAAACTTGAATTGCCAAAAAATGAAACCAATGCCCGTGAAGCCCTGCGTAAAAAAATTCATACCCTAAAAAAACGCACCAGACGTCTGAGCACACATTAATCTTCAGCTGCTTCGCCCGGAGATTTATATTTCCGGGCGTACCTGCCAAGTTATGCCAACTTCCAGCACTATTTCAAAAGATTTCAAAGTCCAGCCCATTGGTCAGGTTGAGTCGCCTTATCGCAGCCTTAAGGATTGTCCCTTTCAAGGCATTGATACCTGCCCCCCCGCACAGATACATATCAAACCTGAGTTGAGCAAAGCACTGCATTTGCTCAAGGCTGGACAGGAAATCATTGTCATTACGTTTATGGATAAATCCAAAAGAGATATCCTGCAGTGTAAACCCAGAAATGATCCTGACAAGCCATTGCATGGAGTGTTTGCTACTCGCAGCCCCAACCGCCCTAATCCCCTGGGCTTGCATCAGGTGAAGATTCTAACCATCAGTGAAAATACCCTTACGGTCCATCCCCTTGAAGTCTTGGATAGAACTCCTGTATTAGATATAAAGCCGGTGCTCAAATCCGGAAACCTTCCCCATGAAATTGAAAAACACTTTTCCAGAGAGGAAATAGATTCAATAATTCATGCATCTTCCCAGGCCTTTTCCAAAGGACTGCTCAACGGACTGAATGGGAATTTAAGCCTGAAAAAAAACGGCCTGGTGCTGATTACAGCATCTGGTCAGGCCAAAGGTTCTCTAAACCCTGGAAGTCTTTGTGTACTTGATGAGGCTACAGGAAAGGTTGTAGCAGGCGAGGCAAAGCCGTCAACAGAATCTGAAATGCATCTGAAAGTCTACAAAAATCAGCCAAAGGCAAAAGCTATTGCCCATACCCATCCGATAAATATACTCGCTCTTTCTCAAGTCTATGGAAAATTCTCACTGCAGAATATCAATCTGTTCGAAAGCAGAGAACTTATCTCAAGGCTTGATTACGTACATGAACATCAGCCCGGAAGTTCGGAGTTAGCAAAAGATGTAGGACTTTGCGCTGCAAGTCACCAGTGTATAGTAATGAACTCTCATGGACTTACCTGCTGGGGTGAAAATATCCACCAGGCAGTGGCAATCACTGATGAGCTTGAAGCGCTGGCCAAGATTGAACTCAAGACCATTCTTCTAAAATCTTCAGATCCCAAAAATTAAACCAGCACCCATTTGAGCAGTAAAAACCTTTTGCAGATTGTTTTAACTCAAACAAGTGCTGATCAGTAAATCTGAGAATGGGGAGCTTTGGAAATTCTTTTATGCCGAAAGCATTGCTTTCTGGTATTCATAGATAAAGGTAGCATAGCTTTCATAATTATCAAAAGCTATTTCCTGTTCTCCAAAATCACCTGTAACTGTCATTTTGTAAACCTTGGACCCACCTGAAGACTCGATTTGCTCAGACTTGCTCTTTATCTCAGAAAGGGGAATTTTTTTGCTGAAAAACAGCCATTGAGGAATGGAAATAGCCTTGTTTTGTGCGTCAAATCTGGCCTGACCCATACTGGTGACCTCCCGTAAAAATTTAAAAAATTAGTTATAACTGTTAACCGCATTTTTTGCTCAAAAAGCAAAATCTGCATCCTGATAACATAGGGAACAGATGCCAACATTTAATTGGAACCCTCCCCATACCTGTTTGTAAAAGAGCTAACATAGTAGTGAATAAAATAACAAGTATATTTTTCATCTTCGCAAATCAGCAACTGGAAAAGAACAGACCTTACCAGTCCAAAGTTTTCTTCCATGCCCCTGTCAGGTCAGAAACCGGAACACTCATAACCGTGCTTCTGCCATACTGCACTCTCAGTTCCGGCAATGCTGCTGTAGATCCCAAGTGAGCTATGATCTGACCCTTGAAAACAGACTCAAAGGCATCCCTGCATTCAGGCTTCAATGTGACCAGAAACCTTCCTGCAGACTCACTGTAAAAAATTTCAGGCCAGCTCATATTATTTCCAGCCACCGGGACCTTTTCCAAATCAATCTCTGCGCCTATGCGCCCTCCTATGGCCATTTCAGATAGTGCTGCCCCAAGACCTCCATCAGACAGATCATGACAGGAACTGACCAATCCCCTGGTAATAGCTTCATGCAGACTTAGATAACGCTGCCTGGATGAAAGAGCATCCACCTGGGGTACTTCTCCGGATTTAATATTCAGTTGTGAATTGAACTCACTTCCCCCAAGCTCCTTTCTGGTCAGCCCCAGTATATAAATTTCTTCTTCTGGAAGTTTAAAATCAGAGGTTACGCAGTTATTTATATTTTCAATAACACTGATTATGGAAAATAGAACTGTTGGCGGGATGGAAATCCTTGTATCTCCGGATACATAATCATTTTTCATGGAATCCTTGCCAGATATGCAGGGAACTCCGTAAGCCCGGCAATAGTGAGCCAGAGCTTCATTAGCCCTGACCAGCTGGGCAAGCTTATATTTTCCATCAGGGTTTCTGGGTGAAACAACCGGATCACACCAGCAGAAATTATCCACCCCTGCCATATGGCGAATATCTCCACCCACAGCAACGTTATTACGCACAGCTTCATCTATGGCATTGGCCATCATCCAATAAGCATCATAATCACTGTACCTGGGGCAAATACCATTGGAAATTACCAGACCTCTGTTTTTATTCAAATCAGGCCTGATCACGGCTGCATCGGCTGGACCGTCATTTAAAACTCCAATTAGAGGTTTAACAACACTGCCACCCTGAACCTCATGATCATATTGCCTGATTATATATTCTTTTGAGCAAATGTTTAATCTTGAAAGCATCTTCTGCAAAAACTGAGGACTTTCTGCCTCTGAAGGCAAAGCCGTCTCCACTGAAAAATCAGGTTTTTCCCAGACAGCTTCAAGCTCCATCTGGGACAGTCCATTATGCAGAAAATCCATTTCAAGACAGGCAATTGTCTTTTTTCCGTATCTGACCCGGAACATTCCATCAGCAGCAAAATTGCCCAGAACTGTAGCTTCAACATCCATTTCCTGAGCCAGGTCAAGAAACTCATTGATTTTTTCTAAGGCAACAGCGAGAGTCATTCGCTCTTGAGCTTCAGACAACAGGATTTCCCAGGGCTTCAGGCCATCGTATTTTAATGGTGCAAGACTTAGATCAAGGTCGCATCCTCCACTATCCTCAGCCATCTCACCCACAGATGAAGAAAGCCCTCCTGCGCCATTATCGGTTATAGCATTATACAGCCCCATATCTCTGGCCCGCATGATAAAATCATACATCTTGCGCTGGGTAATTGGATCTCCAATCTGAACAGCAGTGGCCGGAGACCCTTCATGCAACTCTTCTGATGAAAAAGTTGCACCATGAATACCGTCCTTTCCTATTCTGCCTCCGGTCATAACAATGAGATCGCCTGGCAGGGCTTTTTTCTCATAACCGGGCCTGTCATTAACCACAGCGGGTATGCTCCCAACAGTACCGCAAAAAACCAGAGGCTTACCGAGAAAGCGCTCTTCAAACACCACTGCTCCATTTACTGTGGGGATGCCTGACTTATTGCCACCATGCTCAACACCTTCACGCACCCCTTCCATAACCCTGCGGGGATGAAGAAGGCGTGGGGGGAGTTCCTGGTCATAGAATGGAGACGCAAAGCAAAATACATCTGTATTGCATAATAAATTTGCTCCCATCCCGGTCCCCATGGGATCGCGGTTCACCCCTACAATGCCTGTCAAGGCACCTCCATAAGGATCAAGAGCCGAGGGACTGTTATGGGTCTCGACTTTAATGCATACATCCAAGTCCTCATCAAACTTGATTACACCGGCATTATCTTTAAATACAGAACAACAGAAATCATTATCGCCCTTTTGCCTGCGAATATCCTCAGTACTGCTGGTAATGCATGTTTTAAACAGGCTGTCAACAGTTCTCCTGCTGCCAGTTTCCTTGTTGAGATAATCAATCCTGGCATTAAATATCTTGTGCTTGCAATGCTCTGACCAGGTCTGGGCCAGACACTCCAGCTCAACATCTGTTGGCTGCACAGGCAGGCCAAGGGTTTTTCTGAAATCCTGAACATTTTCATCCTGGTAATAATTCCTGATAGTATGCATCTCATCAAGACTCAGGGCCAGGACATTCTCTCTGCTGAGCACCATGAGCTCTTCATCGCTCAGTCCCTGGATGGTGATAGTCTGGACGTCATCGCTGGCCTTGCCTGTGACCTTTGGTTCCACCAGAGTAAATCCGGCATCTTCATCCCAGTCGGATCTGGACTTTATTTCATACCTTTCTATTAGCTCATTGGCCAATAGATCCTTAGCAATATGACTGACCTGGTCGTTATCAAGATTTCCTTTTAAAAGAAACTGCCTGCTGGTATATACCTGAACCTTTTCATCCTGGCAGTTCAAAACCATCTTCAAAGTCTGGGTTGCAGTCCGCCCTTCATTATCAGTCACTCCAGGTCTGAAACCAACTTCAATAATCCAGTCAAAATCTTCAGCCAGGGGAGAATAAGATGGATTATGCAGAACAGGATCATAAAGAGCCTGCTTTTCAAGCAGTTCCTGCTGTTGCATTCCGGTTATTCCTGAAATGGTGAAACATTTGATTATTCTTACTGACTCCACAGGAATCCCAAGTTCATGATTAATTTTTCGGGCGGTTTTGTTGCCCTGAACATCCTCAATCCCCGGAAGCAGACCAAGTTCAAGTTTGACCAGCATTTTCAAGTGCTCCTACGTATTTTTTGCCCAAATATAGGCATTTTTATTAATCTTCTTAGCCTTGAACAAAGCCTTATCCGCCCTGTCCAAAAATTCTTTTTTACTTTCATTGCCAGACATTATGGCCATTCCTATACTCATGCTCAGGTCATAATCATAGTCTTTATCAAAGGAAGAAATGAGCCTCTTGACTAACTGTTCCATCTTTAAGTCACTGGTGTCCGTCACAAGAAGTACAAATTCATCGCCGCCAAATCTGAAAGGATAGTCCATGCCCCTTCTGGAATTATCAACAAGAAGCCTGCCAAAATCCTTCAAAGCTTCATCTCCCTTCTGGTGACCGAATTTATCATTAAACTCCTTGAATCTGTCCAGATCAAAAAAGACAAGTCCCAGGTTCTGATTAGTTCGCATGGCCCTTTGAGTTTCTCGCTCCAAAAATATTGAAAACTGATGGCGATTAAAAACTTTGGTCAAATGATCAAATGCAGCCTGCTTCTTGATTTTTTCTTCAAGCCTTCTGATGGCTGTAAGATCTCTGCCTACAACCAAGTATTGGGGAGATGAAGCGCAGCTTAGCCTGTTAAAGATCAGCTCCAATGACTTGCTGGAGTTGTTCATAAACATATTGACTTCCACCGGCATGATAATTTTTGATAAAATAGCAGGATCCCAGGAGAAGCTTAATACAGAAAGGGGAGATGAAATTTCAAAGAAATTCTTATCCAGAAGATCATCTTTGTGTGCTGGTGAGGAAAAAAGAATTTTTCCTGTTTCGTCAACTGTAAATACTATGTCCTGCATGGATCCGATTATCCCGCGCAGATATTCTCCCTGCTTTATAATATCTCTTTCCAGAGTTGATATTTCAGCCACATCCTCAAGCATGACCAGAATCTGAGGTGTTCCATCCATTTCAACACGATGGGCAGTCATATGCCAGCACGGAGCGTCTTTTCCTTCCATTCTGGGCTCTAAGGGGCAGAACAGTTTACTGAACCTTTTGGATCCGGACGGAATAAAATTTTCCCAGGAGCTGTCATAATCGATATAGGTAAGTTTCTTTGCCAGAGACCAGAAATCATCTCCGGCCAGCTCATTTTCAAGATCAAAAATCTCCATAAACCTTTTATTGACCTGAAGAATTTTTCCTTGAGTTGATATTCTGGCCACAGCAACAGGCATGTAATCCATTATTCTGGCTTTAGACGTGGTTCTGAGGGTTCTGTAAAAATATGATTCAAAAGTTCTGGACAGAAAGTTAGTGTAAAGGTCCATTTCAGCTATGGTTTCTTCTGCAACGAAGCGTTGCAGTATTAAGTAACCATGATCTTTAAGAAAAAAATGCACTCCGGCCTTAGATGGTTTTTCGGGCTGACTCTGCTGTATAAACCTGGCACTCAGCCCTTTTTCCGCTGAAGAAGTAAAAATATTATGCTCACCAGTAAGAGGTGATACAAGACTGATTTCAAAATCATCCAGCCCCCACAACCAGTGCAGATGCTTGGCTACAGTCCTGACTACATCATAAAGATCCCCATGAACATCCAGAAACTCCTGTGCAGCAAAATAAAGGTCCTGAATTCTGGCCACAGGGAAATCATGATAAAATACGTTATTTTCCTCAGAATAAATACCAAGCTCTGTACACATGCTTTTAAATCTTCTGGATACAATCCCCCTCATGCGCTCAAACACTTCCTCATCAAGTCCCAAAACATTTTTGGCAATACTTCTTACCCGAAAGAGCTGGGAAATGCTTTTTTCGCTCATTTCCACTTCAGACCAGTAAGTACCAAGAATCAAAGCCTGCTCAACCTTACCATATTCATGAATGTTTTCCAGGTCATGATGAGTGGAAAGCATTCTGCAGTCAATCTCCGGGAAACCCCAGTAGGAAAGAAGATCCATTGTCAGCTTAGTATGATTAACTCCCCATACATCCTCTTCTTCATCAAGCTGGTGGGGGCGCAGCAAAACTAAGCCCTGATCTTCTTTTTTGCAGATTCCTGCATACTTCTTCAACCTGGGGTCATCTGAACAGCATAAAAGCAACAGAGACAAATCCTTAACCAGGGCACAAACATAAATAGTGTCTGCCTGAGGCAACTTAAGTTCGCGGGCAATAAGCTCGCTCGCCATGGCACTCCAGAGCATCACAGACCAGTTCTGATACTCAATATGCTCGCATCTGCCCATTTTACGGTAAATGCTTTTTTTCATGGTTGCGGCAATGGCCAGCTTGAGTATCTCAGAACTTCCCAAAACAACCATGGCTCTTTTGAGATCTGTTACTCTCTGGCTTAAACCATAATATGGAGAATTAGCGAGAGACATGATCGTGACTGTCAGCCCGGGATCAATGGAAACTATTCTGCTCAACTCGCCAAAGTCCGGGGTATTTTTGGACGCCTCCCTGATAAGCTGAGGCATTACCGGTGGAAACACCAGATTTAAACAGTCCCTTAGAGGCTTAATTATTTCTCTCGAAATATTCTTGTCCATTTTTGATCCCAAACTGTTTATTTTTATTTAAACAGCATGTTGAATAAATACAACGTGTTAATTCAAAACTTTCTGGTCTTAACAAGTTCCAGCATTTCTCCCATGAGCTCCCTTTCCGGCGCCTCTGGAAATGTAGATAATGATTCACCTGCCCTTTGCAGGTATTTATCTGCTTCCTGCCTTACTTTCTGGTCCATGCCTGATCTTTGTACATCACCGATGATATCATCTATTTCCTTTTCACCAAGAGAGTTGCCCGCAATCTTATCAAGGAGAATCTGGCGTTTTTGCTTTGACATTGATTTAAGATAAAATATCAGGGGCAGGGTAATTTTCCCTTCACGCAGATCTCCGCCATGGGGTTTACCAAGAAGTGAAACATCTTCTGCATAGTCCAGTGCGTCATCCACCAATTGAAAAGCTATGCCGAGATTAAGACCAAATAAAGATGCATGGTCCTGGGCTTCTTTATCCACCTGGGCAGCCATGGCTCCGCAAGTGCAGGCCGCCTGAATCAGAAAGGCTGTCTTCCCTTTGACAATTTCCAGATATGTCTGTTCATCCATTTCCGGATTTCGCAAGTTATCTATTTCCTCAATTTCACCCGAAGCAGTCCTGAGGATTGCTTCAGCAACGCAATAATTCATGGCTGGTACATTATACCTGGCAACAATCATATTGGCCAGAGCTAGCAGGGCATCTCCAGCCAGTACAGTCCGCTTCAATCCAAAGATTAGATGGGCAGCATCTCTTCCTCTTCTTATCTCGGCATTATCAAGGATGTCATCATGAATCAGAGTGGCGGAATGCAGAAATTCCAGGGAACAGGATAGAGGATATATATCCTGGCCAGTACGCCCAAAACATCTCGCTGTAAGTATGGTCAATACTGGTCGAAGCCTTTTGCCGCCAGCCATGAGCACATGCTCTCCCACCTGTCTGACCAGAGGATTGAGAATCTGCATTTCTTTATGGAGTACAAGATTGATTCCAGGAAGTTCAGACTCTAAAAATTTTTTAAGTTTACTCATTGGTTATTCCTGTTATTTTCTTTAAAACAGACAGAGCTCTAACGCCCTTATCTCCCATGTCATAGCTGTAACCATTAACATAGGCCCTGATATGCTCATTAATAACCTCGTCATCGAGCTCTCTGGCCAGACTTTTGATCATGGGCCTAACGCGTTCATGCTCTTTCTCAGCAGCTGTTATACTTTTTCGTATGATATCCTCGGCTTCACTGAACAGATCCCGGCCCGAAACCTTTCTCATAACAATAACACCCAGAGGAAGAGGCAAGTCATCTGAGCGAACTTTCCACCATTGCCCAAGATCCAGAATCATCTTAAAGCCCATCTCCTTATATACAAGGGCGGTTTCGTGTATAAGCAGGCCTGCGTCAACCAAACCTTTACTGATTGCGTCAGGAATTTCATGAAAAAACATTGGCACAGGCTCAAAATCAAAATCAGCAGCAGCTCCGAGCAAAGCATAAGCTGTGGTCAAAGTACCAGGGACGGCAATTTTTTCTGGAGTACCATTCAAACCCGCTCTGGCAACTAACTTGGGACCGTCTCCCAACCCGAATGCTCCTCCACAGGTCAGCATTTCATAATCATCAAGCTTAAGGGCCTGCACCGCAGATACTTTGATAATGTCCGCCCCTCCTGATTCTGCCATTTCATTAAGGGTCTGAACATCTTCCCAGACAAATCTGGTCCTGATTCCGGGAAGATCCCCAACCATCCCCAGCACCCAGGCTCCAAAAATATAAGTATCATTGGGACATGGTGATATAGCTGCCAGTAAAGATTTTTTCATGATTATTAGATTTAATTTGCGGTGATTAGATACACCAAAACAGCTACTTCTGCGTGTGCTTTGCCCAGAGCCCGCTCCAGACTGATTTAAGGGCTCCCAGTGCACCTTTGAAATCCCACTCTTTTTTATTTCTGGAACCTGCCAGGTTGGATATTGTCCTGATCTCCATAAACGGAATTGATCTCAAATAACAGCAGTAGGCTAAAGCAAACCCTTCCATGTTTTCCATATCTCCATTAAAATCTTCCTGCAATTGCCTTGCATGTTCTTCTGAGGTGCTCACACCGGCCACTGTAATGCCCAGTCCTTCATGCCAGAAAGGTTCAAGATTTAAGCCTGTTTCTTTGAGAAATGTCTGATTATGGAAATTCAGGCGATTCCAGACCTCTCTTTCTTTGCTGCGGTGCAGAGGAAAACCAAGCTCCATGGCATCTGCAAAATAGTGTCCGTGTCTGGCACCATATTCAGGCCATAGTTCGCCCGAGGCCGTACACACTGCTGCCATGGGTATTTTATTCAGATCATAACTGCCTGCAATTCCGATGTTTATCACATGGCTAACACCATTATTGCCAGTTAGAAAATTTTCCAGGGCAATGGATGCATTGAGAAGACCTACCCCGCATACAAGGAAACCAACCTCTTTATCCTGTACCTTACATGATGTTCTTTGATATACAACTTCAGCAGAAATATTTCCTGATACAAAGCTCTCCATTTCCCTATGGGTGGCTGAAACAAAAAGAATCACAGGTATTTTCCCTACCATCAGCTCCCTGGACTTTCAGGGGCAAATTCGATATTAAAATTATATGCAATTTGATCTGACTTTTTTCTTATGCGCCCTTGGTCTGGCATTTATTCTGGAAGGTATACCGTACTTTATCTGGGCTGAAAAAATGCCAAAATTTCTGGAAACAATGTCCAAACAACCGCCCGGCAATCTCAGACGCCTTGGCTTTACTGCGATTATACTGGGCATGCTGGTAATCTTTCTGGGAAGAAGTATGCTCTAACAGGAGGAAAAGACTCTTGCGCTATGCGCCTGGTAATTCCAGAAAACCTGTCAGTCCTGATTTTTTTCTCCAACATGAACATAAACAATGCCAGAGCTCAGAGGATAGTAGAATATCCTTGCAAATCCAGCCCGCTTCATCTCCAGTGCCAGCTCATCTGAGGCAGGAAAACCCTTAATGGTTTCTGCCAGATATGAATATGCACCCCTATCCCTGGAAATCAATCGGCCTATCAGGGGCAAAATTTTTGTCAGATAAAAATTGTAAACCCCGCGCCATATTCTTTTTTTCCCGGTTCCAAACTCCAGAATGCACAGCCTGCCCCCCGGCTTTAAAACCCTGAGAATTTCTTTATAAGCCTCATTTCTGGGAACGATATTCCTTATGCCAAAAGCTATGGTTACTGAATCAACGCATTTATCCGGCATGGGAAGGATCCTGCCGTCTGCCTGGCTTAAAAATATCTTTGATCCGGCAAATTCAACTTTACCCTTTCCTCTGACAAGCATGGGCAAGGTGTAATCAAGTGCCAGGACATTAATTTCAGGGTTCTTTCTCAGAAGCTCCTTAGAAACATCCAGTGTACCTGCGGCCAGATCCATGACAATCCCCTTATCAGCAGTCTTCACATGACTGACAAGGCGTTTCCTCCAGTATATATCCTGGCCAAAGCTCAAAAAATGATTGAGGAAATCATACCAGCCCGCAATACTGGAAAAATATCCGGCAACCAGATTGCTGTGCTGAGATCTGTTCATTGGGAATCTTCTTCATCTTGTGCAGCAGGAGTTACCACTGGTCCATCACTGACTATTGTCTTTAAAACACCGTCATATATCTGAGAGAAAAACTCATGACAATTATTGGGAGAAATCCGGCCAACTTCTATAAATTTCACCACTATTTCTTTGGTGACCTGCAAAGCCTGTTTTTGAGCCTGGTCCATTATATCTCCTGCTTTTCTCATTATATTTCAAAAACCGCCCGTTTGGGGAAATGGCTTGACCTGACAAGACACTTGCGGGCGGTAAAAACGAAGAAAACCTTGCAGCCCCCCCCGTTTTGAGAACTTTTAGCATTAAGTTATGATGGAGTCGAGTGTTGAATGGAGTGATTGACAGGGCGGCAGCGAATGGCCGCCCTGATATGTCTAACAATCTGCTGAGCTACTTTCCTGCACCATTGATAATGGCTGATATCTCTTCACGGATCACCTTAGCTGCTGCTTCCGGAACCTTTTTAACGATATAATCCTCTAATTCCACCTTGAGCTGTGAGGCCAGGTTTCTAAGCTCAGGCCTGGTTACTGCCTGCTCTGTGAGAGTCTCAATTTTTTCCTGCATTTCAGGATCAATTTCAGCCCTGGTATCTCTTAATTCTCCAATATCCTGACTCAGAACTGTCAGCTTTTCCTGCATTTTACCCCAAAACTTCAAGGCATTTTCCAGCTCTCCGGCTAAGGCCTTTTTTTCGCTTTGCCACTCTTCCACAAGGGCGTTAAGTTTAGTCTCAACTGCCTCTTTTATCTGGTCTTCAATGCCCTCACCATCTAAATGGGCTTCGCTTCTGTCAGCATCATGGTCTTCCAGATTTTTTTTTACATCAGCCATTATTTCCTGTTTGATATTTTCCTCGTCAGGAATCTTCAGATCCTGAATCCTGGCTTCCAGATCAGTTAGTTTGTCCTGCATTTCTGACTCATTACTCTGGTCAGGCTTTCCCTGTTCAGATACTTTTTCATCAACAAGTTTTTCTGCTTGCTCCATAAAATCAGAAACAAGACGCTCAGAAAACTTACCTGCAATTTCTTCAAAGAAATCAGGATCACTTATCTTTTCTTCCACTCCAGAAAATACTTTTTCTTTAAAATCTTCGGGATATTCAAACTCTTTATCTTGAGATTCATCATCTATGGATTTAATTTTTTCCTCAATCTCAGGCAAAAGAGCTTCTTTGATTTCATTTTTTAATTTTTCAGAAAGCTCCTGAACAAAATTAAGTTCCAGCCCTTTTTCCTCAACAGCCTTAATCACCTGTTCCTTAAATTCATCTTCTGACAGGTTCTCTTGGCCCTGGGCAGCCTGTTCAATATTTGACTTTATAGATGCTTCCAGTTCATCTTTAACACCCTGCAGAGCCTGCTGCATAAATTCAAGCTCAGGGCCTTTTTCTTCCATGAGCTGGACGGTCTTATCCGGAAAATCATCCTGCATCTGCTCAATCTTCTTTTCAAAAGCATCCATTCTATGGGACAGGGATTCTAACTGTTCAGTAAGAACCTCTGTGCCCTGTTCCGGCTTTTCAGCTGTCTCAGCAACAGAAGCCTGATCGCTTGATTCAACATCTTCAGAAGCATCTTCCACTTCTGCGTCCCCGGAATCAGTTTCAGCAGATTCTTCAGGTTGAGCCTCCTCGGGAGGTTCTGCATCTTCAGCAACTTCCTCTTTTTCTTTGGAACTCTCTTGAGAATCAGCCTTCACATCAGGCTCAGGTTCTTCGTCTTTCTGCTCTGTAACATCTTCAGCCTGCTGCTCCTGAACACTATTTTCAGAACCATCGGAGTCATCATCCTCCTGAATATCCGAAATCAAATCATCGATATCATCTGTTGAATCTCCATCTTGCTTTTGGGCAGAATCTTCCCCGGAATCCGAATCATCTTCCTGATCATCTTCTAAAAATTCCTTTAAGAAATCATCATCACTCGTATCCTGTTCTTCTGACCCAGCTCCTTTATTTTCTGACTTTTCAACCTCATCATTGAAAAGATCTTCAAAGTCATCATCGCCTTCAGCAGAGCCTGCTTCATCATCATCATCTTCTGAGCCTAAACTTTCAAAAAGATCGTTTAAATCTTCATCAAAATCACCGTCTTGAGCTGAATCACCCCCTTGATCAGATTTTTTACTATCTGTATCCGGACCTTCTTCAACCACCTCGGTCAAATCAATTATTTCTTCCTCATCCAAATTTTGCTTTTCTCTTTCTGAAGCCATAGTTACCACCTTGCTCTGCTGATATTATAAAACCATATATTTGTTCATTACAAAAAAAATGTCTGGATTGTAAAGTAAGGACACCAAAAAAACACAACAATTTATTGGTCCTTTGACTTTATACGTATATTTTATCAAACATTGAAGTCTTCACACTATATGCTGTTGAACAAATTTATAAAAATGCAACTATTCAGCACATTGCCTATGTTTATCATTCTGGTGTTAATTCTTTATCCAAATGGAAATCCAAATCCTTATCTGAATCAATTCTTATACAACAATTTTTGGCTGGAATTTCGATTTGGATTTCCATGTCTGAATCCTTAGCAGGCTGTTAGACCAGAGCCACTTAGTCAATGACTGCAGCCAATTCAAAAAGTTATGGTGAACAGATACAATAAAAAAATATGGAAATTTGCTTGCTTATGCTGGATCTTAAGAGGGGCGGTAAAAAATAAAAGGAAGGCAAAAAATAAGGGAAAGCTGAGCTTCCCCTTATATATAGAGACCTAATCTTTGGGATGACAATCTACACAGGCTGTAGGCCCGGTAGGCTCACCAGCCTGACCCAGGTCACGGTGACAGCCGGTCATACACTTATCATGATATGCTTTATAAAAATATTGCATATCGCGTCTGTCCCTTGGGGACTCGGCAACAGCCATGTCATGACAGCCGGCGCTCATACAGCCCATCATCTCATCGTCTTCTGTTTGAGGATTTCCATTTTCGTCATGATGACAGGAACCACAATCAAAAGCAGCGTGTGCACTGTGAGAGAAAGCTACTGGGGCTTCCCTCATTTCGCCATACTCCGCAGGAGCATAAAGAAGCATATGGTCTGAGTACTCGCCATGTGCGTAGGACATTTCTTTATCCTTGTATTCGTGCTGATAGGTCAGCCCCGCATAAATACTTGGAATGACCAGAAAGCCAAGAAAAAAGGCACAAATAATTCCAACAATAACTGATTTCTTCATCTCTTTTCACCTCCTTGAAAAAAGCTTGTAAAAAAAATAACAATCTGATTCATTTGTAGACACAATAAACATCTCTGTCAAGTAGAGTGAATAAACATCGGGAAAGGTTCAATTAAAGAATGATCCTGCTCACCGCATATATCCGGCTTTCTAAAGTGCTGCACTTTGAAAACATGCACTCACAAGTAACTTGAACCGTTTAAGCAATAAATTC
>JBHEPK010000069.1:0-9880 GCA_046260325.1 Desulfonatronovibrio sp. | reverse complement strand
CTTGTTAACAGTTGCAGGGGTAATACCGGTCTTCTCAACCAGCGAACCCGATGTGGCTATAGGATGCTCCAGGAGTGCCCGGTGGACTCTCAGGGTGGATTGAGCTGCCCGTCCAAGACCCTCAATCTTTTCACTGTCCTGATTTGAAAGGCTGAGAAGTTGCTTAGCAGTTTCTACAGCTTGGTTGGCAGTTACGATAACTGCTTCAACGAAGAAATCTATCCAGGCTTCCCAATCTCCAGTCAGGCGCACATTATTGAGCAACTCATAATAATATTGACGGTGCAGCTTGAAGTAGAGGCTTAGATAGAGCATGGGTTCTCGCAATACCTTTTGTTCACACAACAGCAGTGTAATTAACAGGCGCCCCAAACGACCATTGCCGTCCAGGAATGGGTGGATCGTCTCGAACTGTAAATGGGCCAAAGCGGCTCTGAGTAGAACGGGGGTGGGCTTTGGCTGGTCGTGGAGAAAAAGTTCAAGCTTACTCATGCATTCCATTACTTCTTCTGCCGGTGGGGGGACAAATGCCGCATTACCCGGCCGAGTACCGCCTATCCTGTTCTGACTGCGCCGAAACTCACCTGGGGTCTGGTGACTGCCCCTGCCTTTGATCAACAGCACTCCATGGATCTCGCGAAATAACCGCAGTGATAGCGGCAGTCCTTTTTTCAGCAGGTGCAAACCATGGTCAAGAGCGGCTACATAGTTGCTGACCTCCTGCACGTCATCAATCGGGACACCTGGTTCCTGGTCCAACTCGAACAGAAGCAGATCCGACAGGGATGACTGCGTCCCCTCAATCATGGAAGAAAGTACTGCCTCCTTGCGGACATACATATAGAGAAACAACGAAGTGCCCGGCAGTAAAGTGGAAACGCTGTCCAATCGACCGAGCGCCATAAGCGCCTGGTCAAATTTGTTGCTAAGCTCCGGAGTCCAATCAATAGGTGGATATGGCGGCAGCGGCGCAGGCACGAATGCCTTAGCCTTCTCGCCTACAGTTGATATGGTCACATATCTTCCCTGGATTTCTCGCTTCATTTTGCCTCATTATATATCGAACCTAAAATAACATTTGGATTTATTTTATCTTAACGGCATATTCTAAAATAACGGATAGAGAAGAAAAAATCAACTTAATTTTCTAACCACCGCACTGACTACGCCCCAGATATAGAAATCCATCTCCGAAAATCTTAATGGGCGTGACTGCTCTCGGCAATAAATTACCGAGCATCTTAAGCAGCTTTCGCCGCCAACGTGTCCAGCCCGACACGTAAAATGTTAATAGCTGCGGCATGATCTATGTAGGCTTCAAAGATGCAAACCTTTCAACTCGTTGAGTAGCTTGGGCAACTCAAGATATTTCTGGCAGTTTTCACACGCATGCCAAATTTAAACGCCGATAAGTACACAAGTAAAAACAATTGACCGTTAATAGATAGAATTATAATCGTCGTTCAGTCATCAAGCTCTCAATTAATCTCAATTTGGGATAGCAATACTCGCGAAAAAATTCTTGGACTGCAGCTTTTTAAAAAAAACATGTAACTATTCAGCAAGATCGAATAAGAAGATTTGGACCCCGGATGCGTCATCCCGGACTTGATCCGGGACCGGGGTGAGGGTTAAAGCAGACCGATACCCTCTTCCGTCATTCCAGCGAAAGCCGGAATCCAGCGCCTTTGCATAGTCATATGCCGAATGTGGTGAACAGTTACCAAATATTTTATATCAACAGCCACAAGGAGGCTGACAATCATTACGACTATCCTGTTTCTGCTAATATTGCTGATCACCTATATGATCGGGGCAGTTGCAGCTTATGGATCTAATCTTCTAGCACTGCCTCTGTTGCTTTTCATCATCCAAGATGTTGACATTGTGGTCGCTGTGTTACTCATTACCGGCACGGTACAGTCTGGACATCTTGCTCTTGTGAATAGAACTTTTCTCAACACCAGAAAGATGCTTTTGATATTGGCTGTATGTCTTGTAGGTACTCCTGTCGGATTCTATGCTTCAGGGGTTCTGCCGGAAAAGAAACTGATGCTCGCCATGGGAATTGTGCTTATCATCAGCGGCGCAATACCTTTATTGTGGGCAATAATTATCAGGATGCCAAGGATTGTCTGTTATATTCTGCTAATTTTTGGAGGGATGATCCATGGAGCCTTTGGTGCGGGCGGTGGCCCAATCGTCTTAGCTGTAAGGTCTATGATTCCGAATAAACTTGAGTTCAGGGCGACACTGTTTTTTTTCTGGACCGTTATAAACTTTATGATGGCAGCATCCCGGGGAATGGCAGGACGCATGGACAGTTACGTGCTGCTATTGAGTCTGTTGGCCTTGCCGGTCCTTTTTTTAGGCAACTATATGGGGCAGTACATAGCTGTAAAATTGTCGAATGCCGCGTTTGATCGGCTGGTGGGTCTGGTATTAATCTTGGCTGGTGTGATTACTATTTATCAATCTATTAATTGAGACATTGCGAACCAACTAATTTAGTAAATATTATGGAAACACAAAAGTATGAACAGATTTTATCTGATATCCAGAACCTGCCTCTTTCTGACCAACTCCTTCCATTAGAATACCTGCCATGTACGGCACAAAGCATGGATATTATTTGAGAACCCCAAAATTGAACATTCCGCGCTTGACCAGAAATGTTCAATCTAAGATCTTAGTTTCCATCCGGAAAGTCTTTCTTTCCGGATGTTGAAAATACCGGTTTTCTTTCCAGAATAGCTAAACGTAGTTGGTTATAAAACCCTTGCTTTCGGCTTGACCGTAAACACTCGGTGTTTTACTTTTTTAGGTGCATGATCTTTTTTCCTGAATTAATAAATCGATTGTTCCCTCATTCTCTTGGAAACACAGGGAACACAAAAAACAGACTATCTCATTATTATGCTAAAATACTGGTTACCGTGGAAATTTTTGCTCAAACGCACAGCCAAGGTCTTCGGGATAATTGATCCCCTGAGTTTTCTGGCCCGTTTCAGGCAATTCGCCCAGCCCTCAGAAGTTCAGGAACCCATAGAACTGCTTCGGGCTGGAATTATCTTTCATGCCCGTGGACTTATCAATAAGGCCATTCAGCACAATCTGGACTGGGTCTGGCCTTACTGGGTTGAAAGGCAGTTCAATCCCAGGGATATATCATTTGTGCCCCGTGCTTTTTCATTCAGCCATATCAACCTGACCCATCGCAACTGGACTGCTGTGGGTCATCCCCAGCTTCCCATATATCCAATTGTGGACCCCGCAGGATTGGTAACCCCACTTTACGACGGATGGTCCATTGATATGTGGCTTATGTCCAAGAACGGCGAAATATTATTTCCCTCCAAACATCCCGAAACCAGTCAGGAATGGATTTTATCCCCCAACCTCAAGGTTGAAACCATATCCTGCCGGAAAAGTTCAAAACTGGAATCCAATGCAGCCTTTGAAATTCATGACAACGCCCCTTTTCTCAACATCAATGCCAGGGGAAGCTGTCCTGAAGGTGGCTGGCTGATAGTGGCTCTAAGGCCTTACAACCCAGAGGGGATTCAGTTTATTGACCATATTCACAACCTGAAAAATAATCCAGGATGGCTGGTAAATTCTAAAACCCAGGTTAAGTTTGATCAGAATCCCGAAAAAGTCTTTTTTTCCAATTATCATGACGGAGACGTATTTCATCAATTAAAAAATCCCCAAAACAAGACTGATTCTGCCTGTAAAGTGGGAATGGCCACCTCTGCAGCCTTGTTCCCCTTTTCAGCCGGTGAAACTGCATCAGTAAAGGTAGAAATTCCATTGAGCAGCGACCTGCCCAAAAAGAGTTTTTTATCCACCCGGCCCACTGCCGGGCCAATAAACCAATCCTGGGAAAAAGCCTTGTCAGGCGTTGCTGCTCTGCAGGTTCCGGATAAAAGGATTCAATTTTTATATGATGCAGCCATCAGAACCCTGATTCTTCTTTCCGCAGACAGCGTGGTTCCAGGCCCATATACTTACAGACGATTCTGGTTCAGAGACGCGTGTCTCATGCTGAACAGCATGATGGCGATGGGGTTCACTGACAAAGCGTACAACATTATAGATGCTTTTCCCCATCTTCAGAAATTCAACGGATACTTTCAGTCCCAGAAAGGGGAATGGGATTCCAATGGCCAGGTACTCTGGATTATGGATAAGTTTCAAGAATTTACAGGCCACTCCTTTAATCAGACCTGGATGAATGCTGTATACAGGGGAGCACGTTGGATAAACCGCAAACGTTTGAGCAAAAATCCTGAAAGCTCCCATGCCGGACTTTTGCCAGCGGGCTTTAGTGCAGAACATCTCGGGCCTAATGATTATTATTATTGGGATGACTTCTGGGGGCTTGCCGGGCTGCGCAGTGCAGCCCGCCTGACCGGACTATTTGACTCTGAAAAACAGAAAAAAACCTTTGAATCCGACGCATTGGATTTTGAACAAAGTATACATAAAAGTATTAACTCCATACCTGAGCACCGCTCAAAAGGCGGAATTCCGGCGTCACCCTACAGGCGGATGGATGCCGGAGCAATTGGTTCCTTAGTAGCTGACTATCCACTTAAACTTACTGATCCTCATGACAAAAAAATAATTAAAACAACACAATATCTTTTAGATAACTGTTTTCACAAAGGGGCATTCTTCCAGGACATGATTCATTCTGGATTAAATGCTTATCTGACCCTTGATATCGCTCAGACCCTTCTTCGCATGGGCGACACCCGATACAGGGATCTGCTTCTTTCAGTGGCTGACATGGCCAGCCCCACCGGACAATGGCCCGAAGCTGTCCACCCCCTGACTGGCGGCGGATGCATGGGCGATGGCCAGCATGGATGGGCAGCTGCTGAATGGGCCATGATGATCCGCAATCTTTTTATCAGGGAGGAAGGATCGACTCTGATCCTGGGTTCCGGTATCCTTCCTGAATGGACATCTGAGAACAATCATTTGAGCTTTGGCCCCTCGATAACCACTTTTGGTCCGGTCAAAGTACATTTCTGGAACAACAACAAGGTATACTTTGAAATCGAAGCTGATTTTTCCAGATCACAATCCAGTCCAAGCCAGATTATCATAGACGTTCCAGGATACAGGAAAATATCTTTTTCTCATGGGGATCAACACAGATTTGAATTGGAGAAATTATAAGAATGAATATCTGCATGTTTACAAATACTTATCTGCCCCACACTGGTGGCGTTGCAAAGTCTGTATCTTCTTTCGCCCAGGATCTGCGTCTGCGGGGACATCAGGTGTTAATAGTTTCCCCGACTTTTCCCCATGAAGATGAAGTTTCTGACGAAGATAATGTCCTTCGTATTCCGGCCATTCAGAATTTCAATGGAAGCGATTTTTCCCTCAGCATTCCTGTCCCCTTTTATATACGCAATAAAATCAATAAATTTCAGCCAGATATTATCCATAGCCATCATCCGTATCTCCTGGGCGATGTGGCCCTGAGAACCGCTTACCGCAAAAATCTGCCCCTGGTTTTCACCCACCATACTCTTTATGAACAATATACTCATTATGTTCCCCTGGATTCAAAGGTTATGAAACGCCTGGCCATCCTCATGGCCATTAGTTACGCCAATCACTGCACCAGGGTGGTGGCGCCCAGCCAAAGCATTGCCAGGCTTATTGCCAATCGGGGTGTAAAGACTCCTGTCGGGGTAATTCCCACAGGAGTTGATGTGGATTATTTCCGATCAGGTAATGGAGCTGACTTTCGCCAAAGCCATAATATTCCTGAGCATATCCCTGTTATTGGTCATCTTGGCAGGCTGGCCCCTGAGAAAAATCTGGAATATCTAACCAGGGCTGTGGTCCAGGCCTTAAAAATGATTGAACATGAAGCCTGCTTTCTTGTAGTGGGTTCCGGACCCAGCCAAAAGCGCATTCAGCAGATATTTCAGGAAAAAGGCATGCAGGACAGACTGATCATGGCCGGCAAACAAACCGGGCGCAAGCTGGCAGACGCCTACAGGGCAATGAACGTTTTTGCTTTTGCTTCCAAGAGTGAAACTCAGGGCATGGTGTTAACTGAATCCATGGCTGCGGGAGTACCTGTCATTGCACTGGATGCCCCAGGAGTCAGAGAAGTGGTCAAGGATCATTACAATGGGAGGCTTCTAAATGAGGATACTGCAACTGAAGATTTTGCCGTGGCCATTGCTCAATTCTTAGACAAAGAAAATGATAAGCTCCCCTATGAAAAAGGTGCCCAGGAAACAGCAATGGATTTCTCCAGGGAAAATTCTGTGCAGAAACTCATTGATACTTATAAGTTTTTGCTCAAAGAAAAAGATACCCATCGAATATCTGAAAAAAATATGTCAGATGCATGGGACAATCTGCTTCTATCCTTAAAAACCGAGTGGTCCATGCTCTCTGAAAAGGCCAATTTGCTTATGCATGCGGTACAGGATAGAGAAAAATAATTCAAATCTATCAACCTAATTCTACTCCTTGGTCAAGTCAGGATCCTGCTTGGTTCTTACATGAATAAAAATTATCCCAACAAGCTTTTTCTTGTTTCAATGGCTTTGTTTCTCCTGATTTTTGCCGGGGGACTGATCCTTAGCATCAAACACGGATTATTTCAGGAAACAATCGAGCTTATCCACAAGGATATGCCCCACTTTCTTTTTATCATCCTGATGACAGTTCTGCCTGTTATTGGTTTCCCCATAAGTATATTTCTGGTGCTTGGAGGCATAAAGTTCGGAATAATCTATGGCATTTTGCTCTGGCTGTTTATACTTCCACTTCACGCACTCATTGGCTTTGTACTGGCCTCGTGGATTCGAAAACCCTTAAAAAAAATCAGCAGAAGAATGGGATATCCTATCCCACCACTTCCGGAAAAGGGCACAGCGATGTTCAGCTTTCTGTTCCTGGCCATTCCCGGAATTCCATACGCAGGAAAAAACTATATTCTTCCTCTAACTGGAGCACCCTTTGGTTACTGTGTAATAATGAACATCCTTGTTCAGTTTCCTCAAGGAATCCCATTTATTATCCTTGGAGAATCCTTTATCAAAATGGATTCTTCTCTCCTGTATGTTGCCCTTGCATTAATTCTGCTGCTGTATATCATTCTTCGGTGGCTCAAAAACAAATCCAGACAGAATTCAAGATGATGAAATTTTTTAAAAATTTTAAAAGTTTTTTAAACCCGGACCAGGAACCTGACCTTACAGAGGCCTTTACCATCCACAGGCAAACCCTGCCCACCCTGTGGCTTCTCGGGAAAACCGGTGCAGGCAAGTCAACTCTTATTCATGCAGTTACCGGCAACAGCCGCATTGAAATTGGCAATGGCTTCAGCCCCTGCACCAACACCGCTTACAGTTATGACTTCCCTGAAGACAAGCCTTTGATGCGCTTTCTGGATACTCGAGGTCTCGGAGAAGAAAATTATGATCCAAAAGAAGATATTCTGGCTTGCCAGAATAGATCCAACGCCCTCCTTTTAGTGATGAAGGCTGAAGATCCTGAACAGAGTCATGTTTTATCAGCCCTGAAACAAATTAGAGATTCAGGCAGGATAAAGCATGTCCTGCTGGTCCATACAGCTGTATATATGATAGAGGATGAACACCAACGTTTTCAATGCGTGGCCTACAACGAAAACCAGGTCAAAAAAGTCTGGGAACAACCCATTGATTCCGTTCAGGTGGACTTTGAACTAAATGATGGTTCAACTTTTGGAGTAAACGCACTCACTGAGAAATTGTCCGGGCTTATGCCCATAATTGCTGAGCTGATGGAAGATCACGACATCCGTGACCAGGAGAAAAAGAACTTCATCAGGCTGAAAAAGGAAATTTTATGGCACTCGGGCATAGCCGGGGCAAGCGATGTTATTCCTGTGACCGGTACGCTCACAGTTCCCGCAGTTCAGGCCAGAATGCTATATTTCATTGCCGGCAGGTATGGACTTCAATGGGATAAACGCTGCATGGCTGAATTTGCTGCAGCCCTTGGAGCCGGCTTTGGTGCTCAGTACATTTCCAAGTTCGGAATCCGCCAGCTATCCAAGCTCATTCCCGGTTATGGCCAGACTGTTGGCAGCGCCACAGCAGCGGCTGTCAGCTTCAGTGCAACTTACGCCCTGGGCCGTGTAGCCTGTAAATATATCTACCATAAGAGCAGAGGCGAAGAAGTAAGCCGTGAAGAGCTCATGAACATATATGAAAATGCCTTTGAAAGCATAAAAGACGCTGCCCGAAATGAAACAAACAACCAATAACTTTAAATTTCTGAACCGGATTTCTCCGGGGCTTGTCCTCCTGATCATGACAGCAGTTATCCTGCCTGCACTGGTCCTTGTCTGCTTTGGCGTATATGCTCTTTTCAAGTATGGATACATACTTTATTTTACGGGCCTTCTAACTTTGTGTGCCGTGCTTGGAGCATCAGGTCTTTGGATTATCAGAAAAAAATCCGGGCCGGCACTCATTGAAAATATTGACGAATCATTGGTCCAACCATCCCGGGACTGGTCTGAATTTGATCTTAAAGTCTGGGAAGAAACCAACCAGCACATTGAAGCCATCCTGGCAAAAAACTCCCTGTGGTCGGACATGGGCATACATGCCAGGACAACTGCAGCATTTGTAGCGGAAAAATATCATGGCCGGGGCAGCAGCAAAGAACTGTCATTTTCAGCCATTGAACTGCTCAAAATGATGGAAGAAGTAAGCAGACGCTATCGGCTGACCCTGAAAAAACACGTTCCTTATATTGAAAAGGTGAACATTTCCACTTTAAAGATGTTTTATGATCATAAGGATAAGGTTTCAAAAGCTGGGAAATTATGGAATTTATACCGGACTTACAGGGTCTTTACCCCTCATGGTCTTCTCGCTGAAGCTAAGGGAATGATTATCAGTAAAATGTTTTCCGGTGTCAGTCAGGAAATGCAGCTCAGACTTAAGCTCGCTTTTCTCCAGGAAGTGACGTCTGTGGCCATTGATCTTTACAGCGGAAGATTTAGATTCCATGAAGACCTCAATACTGACGCCCATGAAGAAGATGCCGAAAACATGGCTATTGAGCCGGACCCTTTGCGTATCTGCATGGTCGGTCAGGTAAGCGCTGGCAAGTCAGCCATTATCAACGCCCTGACAGGACACATCAGAGCTGAAGTGGACAGACTGCCCTCAACTGACAAAGCTGCCATATATCAGTGCAGCATTGACGGACATGATATGATGCACTTAGTTGATCTCCCCGGATTAGATGGTGGAGAAAAAAATGATCAGTTTATCATAAAGCACATCGCCAGGAGCGATATGGTGCTTTGGGTGCTCAAGGCTAATCAGCCATCCAGAGACTTGGACATCAAATTTTATTCGAAATTAAAATCATTTTATATGGAAAATGTTAATCGCTCTAAAAAAAAGCCCGTATTCATTGGGATACTCAGCCATATTGACCGGCTTAAGCCAGAGCACGAATGGGAGCCTCCTTATAATCTCGAATCCCCCAACTCTCCCAAAGCCCAGACCATCCAGGCAGCCTTGAACTACAATAAAAGTCTTTTGAAAATGGACGAATGGGTACCTGTATGCGTTGCTGAAGATAAAGAAAACTTCAACGTGCAAAGGCTCGGTTCAGCCATTGCAGAGGGATATGATGCGGCCCTTCAGACGCAGCTCAACCGCGCACGTCTTGGAAGTAATGCTGGTCCTGGTTTTAATGAAGCATTCAGACGCCTGAAAAATTCAGCATCTGCCCTGTTTAACTGAGTGTTGAAAAAGTCCTTATCCAACAGTCCCTTCAAAAACCTCAAGTGCAAGGAGCAAAAAAAGTTCAAGGTTGAAGTTTACCC
>JBHEPK010000068.1:0-9934 GCA_046260325.1 Desulfonatronovibrio sp. | reverse complement strand
AGAGAGTACGGCGAGATGTTGGATTCTCTAAGCGAAAACCAGTGTTTGGGATACGGAACACCGAAGGGAAGCAACGTCGGTGATGTTTTTAATGTTGTAACCAAAGAACAAGAAAAACAAAATCATTGCTACGTCTACCATGCTCTTTGCTGTGCACGGCTTTGACAACACAACCACCTTACAGATTGCTAAGGAATCCGGTGTTACAGAGCCCCTTCTTTATTATCATTTCAAAGGGAAAGAAGAAATCTTCACGGATATCATCAAAAGAATCTATGAAGAATACTCTGAACTGATAAAATCTCTGCCTGAAAATACTGAAAATGAATTTGAAAAAATCAGCAATCTTTTCAAACTGCACATTAACATAGCAGAAAACAGACCTCATGACGGCAGACTGATCCTGGCCAATTGCCCATCCAAACTCAAAAATGATTCACACATCTGCCACGAAGTAATTCGTAAACAGCATGAACTTGTGACTTCTTATCTGAGAAATTGCCTTAAAAAAGGTAATGCCAGCGGAGAATTTGATGCCAAGCCGGTTGAAGATCTCGTAATTGTAATTCTTTGCCTGCTTAACGGTGTCATCCGCAAAAAACTTCTCGGCAAGAATGAAAACAACTCTTATGAATATGCTTCCATTGATTTTTGCAAGAGAGCGCTTCAGCCTAACAAGTAGATAGTTATTAAGGTTTTCAGCTCGTTATGGAAATGACTGCGGCCCTTCCTCTGGTCAAGATTCTATCTGTATTTGCGTGCATGCTTCTGGGGATAAAGTTTCGGCTGGGAATTGGACTGTCCATCCTGGGAGGCAGTGTACTTACCGGTCTGCTTTTTAGTATTTCAGCTGACGTCTGGTTCTCTATTGCCCTAAGGGCACTTCTTGATTTCAACCTGATTCTTCTGGCTTTAATCGTGACTCTGATCATGGTGCTCAGTCGAATTCTTGAAAATACCGGCCAGAGCAGAAGACTAATGCATGAACTATCCGGGATTCTCAAATGGCCAAAATTCAGGTTAGCCTTTTTCCCTGCCCTGATTGGACTTTTACCCATGCCCGGAGGTGCTGTCTTTTCAGCACCCATGGTAAAAAGTTCAGCCCATAATCAAAACCTGACTCCTAAGAGCAAGATACTTATAAATTACTGGTTCAGGCATGTTTGGGAGCTGATCTGGCCCCTTTATCCGGGACTTATACTTACTGCCCACCTTTCCGGGATTCCCCTGATAGAATTGTTAAGCTTCACCTGGCCAGGTCTTGTAGTTTGCCTTATTATTGGCTGGGTATTTTATCTCTTGCCCTTGAAATTGACAAAAGAGAAGGACTCAAAAAACAACTTTAATTCAAGAAAAGCCCTCAGAGAATCAGCTCCTCTGCTCATGGCCATAATAGGCTCTTTGAGCCTTGAAGCCTTTGTCTGGTCCGTAAATATCCCACTTAACCCTGAAACCGGACTGGTGGCTGGTCTTTTCCTGGCGATTATCATCTGTTCAAGACAAAATAAGGTATCATTGGGCAAAACTATTGCCTATCTTAAGGAAAAACATTTATGGCAGATGGTCTTTATAATTTTCAGCATATTCATTTTTAAGGCAATATTAGATGATGGAGGGGTTATTGAAAAAATATCCGGTGCCATTGCCAAACCATCAACCCTAATGGCTGCAGCGATATTTCTGCCCATGATTGTGGGACTGATATCAGGAATTACCATTGCCTTTGTAGGTGCGACCTTTCCTCTAATTCTGGGAGTTGTGGACCAACTCGGCATACAGGGCAATATACCCTATGTAGTCCTGGCTCTTTTTTCAGGGCTGGCAGGAGTTATGGTTTCTCCCATCCACATATGTTTCATCCTTACCTGTGAATATTTCCATACCAATATTGCCAGGGTATGGCCCAGCCTTTTCCTGCCCTGTCTTCTCCTGCTCTTGTCAGGTATAGGATATTTTTATTTTCTTTCCTGGTAATCCATTCAAAAATTGTTAAAGACCCAATTCTTTCATTAAATCCTCTGGTGTTTGACTATTGGGAGTTTCATTGCCATCCTTACCAGTTGGACTTCCAGCAGTATTAATAAATTCAACTTTTTCCAGTGTAATTTCCAGATAAAAAAACTTATGTCCCTGTGTTTTCATTTCAACGCGACGAAATTGCGGCCGGTCAAGATCAGCTTCCAATGACAGCTTCATAGCCTGATTAAGAGCAACCATTCTTGGTTGAGTCTGATTAACACCTACACCCACAGCATTTTTAATAAGTTGTCGAAATTTACCTATGGACTGATTCATGAGTTCACCCATAGCATCTGCTACTTCATTGGATGTATGATGATTGGCGAGTTCTTCTTCGGGCATACCCATATTAAGATTATATTTTCTATAAATTTCAAGAGCGGACTCAGCAGAAAAATTCATAGCTACAAGTCCGGAAAACCCACCCTCAAAAAGAACAAAACAACCTATATCAGGCCTGAGGCATGTTTTATTGGTCTTAATAAAAGTAGGCGAATAATACATTTCCGTACCTGTAGTAGTATCAATGGTCCTTTTAATGGCCTCACACAAAATCATAAGAATTTCGTCAGTACTCTTGTTGGTATTTTTCTTAGACATTTTGATCTCCTGGATTAACAATTGAAATGTTTAATAAATGGTAATTGTTCACCACATTTTTCTACTTTTATATAAAGCAACAAAATTGGCAAACAGACATAAGAACACAATAAGTTCATTGAATAACTTAACTTTACGGGAGATAATATTCAAGTTTAAATAATTGCTGGAATATCTGCTTATTTAATATTCCAGATTACATGAAAACATATTAAAAATACCCAAGGCCACGCAGTACATCGAGACTTTCTTCTTTTTCCCTGGACCGCCCTGACCTTTCACCATCGCCTGTTGCCTTTCTGGTGCATGGCATGCAGCCGAGGGATGTGTACCCCTGATCGTACAAAGTGCAATAGGGAAGGTTTTTGTGAACTATAAACGACCAGATATCCATTTCTGTCCAGTGCAGAATAGGATTTATCTGTAAATAATCAGGATCAGTCTTTTGTTCAACCTGGTCTCTATTACACCTTGTAGGATGTTCATCACTTCTGATGCCGGTTAAAAGGGCCTGAGTATTAAGGTCGGTGATTGCTTTTTTAAGGGGACCAATCTTCAAATCCCGGCAGCAATTAACCTTATCCTCTGCTACTGGATAATTATCAACATCTAACTCTGGCTTTATAATATTAAGGTTAACCTCCCATCTAACAGCGAGTGCATCCCTATAGGCTAATATTTCCGGAAATTTTAAACCTGTGTCTAAGTTGATTGCTGCAGGCTTGCAATCAATACCATTTTCTTCTAAAAAATGCGCCCACAGACTCAGTGCAACTGTTGAATCTTTGCCCCCAGTCCAGGCAACATAAACTCTTTGATGGTCAGCAAAGGATAAAATCCGTTCAAAAATACCTCTTGTCAAATTTATCTTTTCCTGCAAATTCATAATGTTATATTTCACCTCAATAAAATCAGTTAAGATTAAAGTTCTAACCTTCATGTTTTAATATTTCATCCAGGACACTAAACCAATGAAAGATTTCCAACCACAGTATTTTCGTAAAAAAAAGTATCTGCTTATATTGAAAAGCCAGATTACCAGGATATCCAATAGATGAAAGGTACATTTGCATTTATACTTATCCTGTGCCTTACGGCAACCTTTATTGCAGTCAAAAAAGATCCGCAACTGGCTCAGGATGGATTCATCCAGGGCCTGAAAATGTTAGGCAAACTGATGCCCATCCTTGTAGTGGCCTTTATCTTGGCAGGGATGATGGAAAAAATTATTCCAAGAGAATTCTTAGCTGAGATACTTGGATGGGATTCAGGATTCAGAGGTTTACTCCTTGGCACTCTTGCTGGCGCAATTATGCCCGGAGGTCCATTTATTCTTTTTCCAATGATGGCTGTCCTCCTCAATGCCGGTGCAGGAATAGGCCCTCTGGTGTCCTTTTTAAGCTCATGGGCACTTATTGGTCTGCACAGGGTTCTTATTTACGAAGCCCCCATTATGGGCTGGAAATTTACCCTGTGCAGACTTGGAGCCAGCTTTATCTTCCCTTTGATTATAGGCTACTTTTCAGACGTAATCTGGAGAATGTATTCAAAACATTGATTTTTAAAAAATTATAAAGGACAAAAAATGCCAAAATTTGAATTGGAAATATACATCCCTTTTATGGGATGTGCATGTGGACCTTCCTCTTCCGGACAAGATGAACAGGATCAGGAATTTCAGGACATTCTCCTGAAGCTCAAAGAAAAACTAAAGAATGACGTATCCTGTGCAGTTTACGCCCTTAACCTTCATCTTCAGCAATTCAAGTCCCGGCCTCAACTATCAGAAATATTGCAGAACCAGGGCACAAAAGGGCTTCCTGCAATATTCATTAATGATAAGCTGGTAGTCCAGGGCAGATATCCATCTCTGTCTGAGATGGAGGAATTATTATATAATGGATAAATTCGACGTAATAATAGTTGGAGGAGGTCCGGCAGGACTCATGGCTGCAGGTCAGGCTGCTGGACGGGGACTGAAAGTCCTTTTAGTTGAAAAAAAACATCTCCCAGCCAGAAAGCTCGGCATAACAGGAAAAGGAAGATGCAACCTCACCAATACTGCTGATATTAAAGAATTCCTCAAAAGCTTCGGGCACGGGGATAAATTTATGCGCTTTGTTCTGGGGCGCTACAACAATCAGGACCTCATAAGCTTTTTTCACAATCTTGGTGTTGAAACAATAGAAGAACGAGGCGGCAGAGTCTTCCCTGAACAGCAAAAGGCAACTATCATTGTGCATGCACTGATTTCCTGGGCCAAAAAACAAAGAGTTCAGATTGAAACAAAAACATCTGTGAAAAAGATACTTGTCAACGATAATACTATTACAGGTGTTGTAATTGAAAAAAAATCCAAAGATCAGTCAGGCAGTACAAAAAGACAGGAAATAAAAACAGAAAATATAATCATTGCCACAGGAGGTTCTTCCTATCCTGCAACAGGGTCCACCGGTGATGGATATGTTCTGGCAAAAGACCTGGGACACTCCATAAAGCCACCATTTCCGGCATTAGTCCCCCTTGAGACAAAAGAGGACCTGGCTTTAAAGATGCAGGGGCTTAGTCTTCGCAACGTCCTTGCTGAAATATATATCCAGGATAAAAAAAATTCTCAGGCCTTCGGGGAAATGCTTTTCACCCACTTTGGGGTGTCAGGACCTATCATACTGACTTTAAGCAAAACTGTGGTTCAGGCACTTCTGGAAAACAAAAAAACTGAGCTCTTGATTGACCTCAAACCAGCTGTATCCCACGCTCAACTAAAAAAAAGAATTGCCAGGGTAATGCATGAACAGGGTAAAAAAAAGCTGGTTAACATACTTAAAGACTTTCTGCCCATAAAAATGATACCTGTTTTTCTTGAGGAGTCAGGATTAAACCCTGAAAAAAAAGGAAGCAGCCTGACAGCTGATGAACAGAAAAAACTTCGCCTGTGGTGTAAAAGTCTGAAAATGGAAATAAGCGGATTCAGGTCATTTAATGAGGCCATCATTACTTGCGGTGGAGTAAATCTGGCTGAAGTCAACCCCAAAAAAATGGCTTCGAGATTAATCAAAGGATTATACTTCGCGGGTGAAGTCCTTGACCTTGACGCTGATACCGGAGGTTACAACCTGCAGGCTGCCTTTTCCACCGGATGGGTAGCTGGACAATCTGTGGAGCTTTAATAAACCAATCAGGATGCAGGCTGTGCTCACAGCAGGGTGAATAGTTGCAAATCTATTAACATATTCTGGGCAGCTGTTCCCCTTCGAGCATATCCAGAAGTCTGTGGCCACCCAGACCTGTTCTGAGAATGACCTTGCCCTTTCTTTCCTCTCTTACTTCTCCGATTATTGCTGCGCCCTGCCCTGCTGGGTCGCTGTGCATGATTTCAAGAGCCCTTGCAGCAGACTCCTGAGGCAGAATGCAGATAAATTTCCCTTCGTTAGCCAGAAACAAGGGGTCAAGTCCAAGAAAAGAGCATCCACCTTCAACTTCTTCCTTAATGGGAATTTTATCCTGCTCTATAAGCATTTAAAGTTGTTGCCAGACCTCCCCTTGTGGGATCGCGAAGGACATGGATATCACCAACCTCATTAATCAGCCTTACAATAAGATGATTCAAATTCTGGGAATCGCTGAGTATATCCGTTTCAAAAGATATTCCCTGACGATGAGATAAAATTGATAGCCCATGATCTCCAATGGACCCACTGACCAGGACTGCATCTCCAGGACATGCCCTGCTTCCTGAAGGTGAGGGGTCTGCAATGACTGAGCCTATACCTGTAGTATTTATAAAAATCTTATCTACAGCACCCCTGGGCACAACCTTGGTATCACCTGTGACTATAAGCACTCCAGCTTCCTGGGCAGCAATTGCCATTGACCTGACAATTTTATCCAAATCATCCATCTCAAGGCCTTCTTCAAGTATAAAAGCACAACTGAGATACTTGGGAATGGCGCCCAGCATGGCTACATCATTGACTGTTCCATGAACAGATAGAGAACCAATGTTTCCTCCAGGAAAAAAAACAGGATCAACAGTAAAAGTATCTGTACTCATGGACAATGGTCCCTGCAGATCTGAAATAAGTACCGCATCATCCATCTTGCTCAAAATAGGGTTTTCAAAATGCTTGATAAAAAGATTTTTTATAAGGCGTTGCGAAGCTTTTCCGCCACTGCCGTAATCTAACAAAATTTTTTCAGACATGGTTTATTCCATTAAGTGATAAAAATTAAATTTTATATTTATGGTAAGCTGCACAGGAACCCTCAGTAGAAACCATGCACGGACCAACAGGTTTTGCCGGCGTGCATCTTGTTCCAAAAAGAGGACATCTATCCGGTGCAATTAAGCCTTTGAGTACCTCTCCACACTTGCAGCCAGGTATTTCATCAACTTCAGGCAAATCCTGGTCATATACCAATGAAGCATCAAATTCTGAATAAGTATCTCTAATGGCCAGGCCACTTCCAGGTATGCTTCCAAGGCCGCGCCACAATGCATCTGAAGGTTCAAATACTTCATTCATAACTTCCATTGCCCTTGGATTACCCAGGTCACTTACAGCTCTTTTGTAATTATTTACAACCTGAGCTTGGCCTTTGTTTTTTTGCCTGATCATGATGAGTATGGACTGAAGTATATCTAAGGGTTCAAACCCGCCTATTACCGCAGGCATATTGTAATCTTGAGCAAGAAACAAATACGGCTCAATCCCAATAATTGTGGATACATGACCAGGAAGCAGCAAACCATCAATCCTGATATCTTTATCTGCAGATAGAGCCTTAAGGGCTGGAGGGACCAGCTTATGAAAGGAAAGTACAGAAAAGTTTTTCACTCCCTGCTCTCTGGCTGACTTAATTGTTGCGGCAACAGTAGGGGCTGTTGTTTCAAAGCCAACCCCAAGAAACACAACTTTGTCATCAGGGTTTTCTTTAGCCAGATTTAAGGCATCAAAAGCTGAATAGACAATATTTATTCTTGCCCCTTCAGCCTGAGCAAGCTTTAAATTTTTTCCTCCAGGTCCGGGAACTTTAATTAAATCGCCAAATGTGGCAATGATTACATCTTTCTGGGATAGAGAAAGATAGGCTGCGATTTCCCTGTCATGTGTAACACACACCGGACATCCAGGACCTGAAAGGTGAACAATGTTGTCTGGCAGAAGAGTTCTAATGCCGCTTTGAAAAATCGATACCGTATGAGTCCCGCAGACCTCCATAAATCTAAAATCACCTTGGATATCCTGTACAATCTGTTTCAGGATATTCCGGCAGAGCTCAGGGTCTTTGAATTTATTTAACAAGTTCAAGTCCTAATCCCTCCTGAAACAACTTCAGTGTCTCAAGCCCTTCTTCACGGTCAATCCTGCGCAAGGCAAAACCTGCATGAACAATCACAAAATCACCAACCTGTGCAGGTTCATCAATTATATCTAAACGGACTTCATTTTTTACTCCCCCAATCTCAACCTGGGCCACATTTTCTTCAATGGATTTAATTTCCATGGGTATGGCAAGACACATAAAAAACCTCCCCAAATAATATTATTTATAAAACCAATATATTTAATCCTGCAACTACCAAAGGTCAACCAGAGTATATTCACAAAACAAAATCAACACAGCTGACCCAAAAGTTTTATTTTGCCTTTTATAAGGACTGATGTTAATTTTTCATGAGCTAAAACGCCAAACCAAAATATCAATTTTATCTTTATGACTTTCACCCCTTCATACTATCCCTACGATCCAAACTGGTCAGTGCCGACCAAAGAAGAGTGCCTTAAATATTGGGATGACTTTGACCTGCCTGTCCATATTCGGGAGCATAGCCGCATGGTGGCTGTGGTGGCGGATGAAATTCATGCTCAATGTCCTGTAGAGGTTGAGATACCGGGAGAAGCATTGACAGCAGCAGCTTTACTGCATGATCTTGGAAAATTTTACTGCATTGAGCATGGCGGATTTCACAATCAGCTTGGGGCAAGTCTTGTAATGGATATCACAGGCAATCCTGCCATTGCTCAAGGGGTCATGCATCATGTGTATTGGCCTGGTGATGTAGACATTAAAAAATTCTTTTTGCCGCTGGTTCTTATTTACAGCGACAAAAGAGTTAAGCACGACAAAATAGTTTCATTGGAAGACAGGTTTGATGATCTATTTTCCAGATATGGAATTAATGAAAGAATTAATCAACTGATCCAAAAATCCCTGAGCCAGGCTCTTGCCATTCAAGAACAGCTTAAACATGAACTTGGAATAAATCTAAATGCGAGTACTTTTAATAGCAGGCGGCTGGTCTAACGAAAGACAGGTTTCCTTAAACGGGGCAGCTGAAATTGAAAAAGCCCTCCACAGTCTTGGCCATGAAGTTGTTCTTTTTGATCTTCAGCCAGATCTGAGTCTGCTTATCAAAGCAACTGAAAACTGTGACACAGCTTTTATAAACCTGCATGGAAATCCTGGTGAGGACGGTCTGGTTCAGGCGCTACTCGAGGACATTAAGTTTCCGTACCAGGGATCTGGACCTGTGGGCTCTTTTCTTTCCTTAAATAAAAATCTCTCCAAACAGATTTATAGAAACCATGGTCTGCCCACACCTGACTGGTATATGCTTTCTCCTGGGAAAAAAGACATTTTAGACAAGCTACCTTTTCCCTGTATTGCAAAACCTAATTCCGGAGGCTCCAGCCTTGGGCTGGAAATCTTGAACAACAAGCATGAACTTGAATATTTTTTAGAAAATACCAGCATTCCAAGACATGAAATCATGCTGGAAGAATTCATTCCCGGAATAGAACTTACGTGCACTGTTCTCGATAACCAGACACTACCTCCAATACTTATCAAACCCAAAAAAAGTTCATACTTTGATTACGCCAGTAAATATGATCCTGATGGTGCTCAGGAAATTTGCCCGGCACCAGTACCTCAGGAATTGTCCAAAGAACTCAGCAGGCTATCCATTGAAGCTCACCAATCCATTCTCGAAACAAACACCCTGCCTGGAATGACAAGGACAAGCCTCGTTCCCAAAGCCGCTCTAACAGCAGGGCTGAAATTCAATAAACTTATACAGATTCTTCTTGATCTAAGTGAATCAAGATATTCAGAGTAAAAAACATAACGATGAAAAACAAAAGATCACTTTTCCTGATTATTTTTTTTATTCTGTACTTATTGGCCTGGTTGTTTGTGCTTCCATTCCTGTTTTTGATCAAAAACTTAAAACCTTTTCATAAACAGCGCATAGGCATGGGAATGCCCCAGGGACCTTTTGATCTATGGATACACGCTGCTTCCGTGGGTG
>JBHEPK010000067.1:9692-10136 GCA_046260325.1 Desulfonatronovibrio sp. | reverse complement strand
CCCAGGTTAAAAAGACTTTCCTTGATATTACCGGAAGAGCAGCAAGACTGAGGTCAGAAGCTCATATCGCCGGCTGCCTGATTCAGGAAATGGCCCCCAAAAACTGCAAGGAAGTAATCGTCGGCTTTAAAAGAGATGAGCAGTTTGGGCCTCTTATCATGTTCGGCCTTGGAGGAATATATGTTGAAGTTCTTAAAGATATCTCTTTCAGGCTTGGTCCGGTAACCAAGGACGATGCCCAGAAAATGATCAGAGAGATTAAATCCTATATGCTTCTTAAAGGCTTCAGGGGAGATTTGCCCATAAACTTTAATGCTGTAGAAGATATCATACTGACCATGTCTCAAATGGCCCAGGATTTTCCGGAAATATATGAAGCTGAATTTAACCCAATTCTTGTCAATTCAGAACAGGCTATTGTTGCTGATGTCCGAATGACTCTCG
>JBHEPK010000067.1:413-9682 GCA_046260325.1 Desulfonatronovibrio sp. | reverse complement strand
ATGATTCGAATAACAGTAAAATCATAGTTTAACTTAAATTATGCAAAAGACTTTCATAACACTGTTGTCTTTTTTCAATTTTTTCAATATGAATCAAATAGCAGAACTGAACTAACAATAGGAGGATTTTAAAATGGTCGGACTCTATATCGGATCTACTTTTGGTTTTTCCGGCAAAAACCTGATAACCTTGGCCCTTGGCAAAAAATTTCAGGAGGATGGACTTAATCTCGGTTTCATGAAACCAGTAGGTGCCATCCCTAAGGAAATCGACGGAAAAATGGTAGATGAGGATGCCTATAAAACAGCTCAATTTTTAAACATTGATTCTGACCCTGAACAACTTACTCCGGTTCTGGTTTCACAGGACTTTAAGATGAAAGCCTACACTGGTGAATGTCTGCTTTACAAGGATGATATCCAAAAGTCATACAAAGAACTAAGTAATGATAAGGAAATAATGCTTATTGGCGGTTCTGGAAGTTTTCTTTATTCAGGAAAATACTGTCAATTGGACGGCTGCAACATTTCCAAGCTATTGGGATCCAAGGTAATAATTATTGACAGATATATGCGTGAACTCAATTATGATTATCTTATTGCGGCCAAAGAGGTTCTTGGAGATGACCTGCTCGGTGTCATTCTAAATGACGTTCCAGAATATTTTATGCAGGAAACAAAGGATTTTATTGTTCCCATGCTTGAGAACAGACAAGTTGATGTTCTGGGCATAATCCCACATGATGATCTTTTAAAGGCCATTACCATAGGCGACCTTGCCACTCAACTTGGCGGCAAAGTAATCTCAATGCACACCAAATCTGACCAGATTGTCCAGAACTTCCTCATTGGAACCATGCAGATTGAAAACTTTATGACGCATTTTCATAAAAATAAAAATGTAGCAGTCATAGTTGGCGGTGACCGCTCTGACCTGCAGCTTGTGGCCCTGGAAGGTAACTGCCCTTGTCTCATTCTTACCGGGAATATTTATCCCAATGACATCATTCTTACCAGATCAGAAGTTCTTGGTGTTCCCATAATTGTAGCCAGGGAGGATACATTTACTGTAGCTCAGAAAATGGAAAATATTCTCAACAGAACAAAACTGAGAGAATCAGTTAAAATTGATCAAGGCTGTCAACTGGTTAATGAGAATCTTAACTATGCAGCCATTTACAAAGGACTGGGTTTAGAATCTAAATAATCAAATTGCCTCCTTTTATGACTCCCGGGTAATGACATCTGATGGTTAAAACTATGATTTAGTCACACCTCTTATGTGCGGGAGCAAGGTTAGAGAAACGACCTGAATAAAAAATTAATTTACTAACAGGATGAGATAATATATCATAATAAAAAGCTCGGGACATATTGTTCTGGGCTTTTTATTTATTCAGAAAACAGTATTGTTATTTAATTCACGATATATTATTGTTATAAAAACTATGTTTCAATCTTTTATTGATTTGATTTTAGTAACTATTTACCACATTTTTCTACTTTTGTATAAAGCCTGAATCCTGGTTGTACTCACAGCATGGTGAATAGATACTGATTTTGTAAATTTTTACAAGTAATTCTAATTATTAATTATTACCAACCATCGATAAAAAAATATGCTTAATAAATCTCAATGGGACTGGGAAACAGGCACAAGAGTTGTTGTAGATTCCCTTAAATGCCCTCTTTTATATGTCTGGCGTGAGGAACCTCAAGTCAGCCCTGATGGTGAAAAAATTGCCAACATAATCAATACTGGAGACTCCGAGTTCAGTGTATGCGAAAATCTTGAACATTGGAACAGTTCTTTTGAAAAAGTCTGGGGCCTGAAGTATTCCCCTGGTGGACTTTTGACAGCACTGGTGATGAAAGACGATCTTTGGACAATGTGCGTGGATGGAAAGATCTGGGATGATACTTTTGACTATATCTGGGATACCCAATTCAGCGCAAATGGCAAAGCTATTGCAATGGCTGTCCAGAAAGACATGCGCTATGGCATGTGCGTAAACGGCCGAACCTGGCCGGAACTGTACATTAATGCCAACAACTTCACTTTAAGTCCGGATGGAAATAAAAGTTGTGCTGTCATTCAAAATAAAGCCATGGGACAGGCAGATATTTTCAGCTACAAGCAGGGATGCTATTCCCTGTCAGTAGATGGACAACCCTGGCCAAATGATCTGGTGAATATCTGGACTCCTGTTTTTCATCCCACAAAAAACATGGTTGCAGCGCAATGCAGGACTTCTATTTACGACTACAGCATAATAGTAGATGGTAAGGTCTGGCCAAAAAATTTCAAAAGTGTCTGGCGACCTTGTTTTAATCCTGCAAACTCCTCAGTATTAGCTCCGGTACGTCATGGAAAGAACTGGGCACTGGCTCAGGATGGAGAGATAATTTATGATCCCGGATTTATTCAGATGTGGAATCTTTGCGTATCACCTACCGGAAACAGCTGGGCCGCAATTGTTTCCCCTGAATTCGGAAAATGGACTGTAGCCGTCAATGGAAAGCCATGGAAGTCCAGGTTTGATACATTAGTTTATGATCTGGTCATTGGTCCCCATGGAAACCGCGTCGCTGCCCTTGGAAAGAACAAAGAACGCTGGAGTGTTGTTGTCGACGGAGAAATATGGGATGAAACATATGATATGGCCTGGAAACCTGTAATCAGTGACAATGAACAGCACGTGGCTGCCAAAGTAGAAAAAAATGGCAAGTACACAATAGTTATCAATGGCAGAGATTATCTTCGCGAGTTCGATTTTGTATGTGATCCCATATTCAGTCCTGACAGTAGAAAAATCCTGATCAGAGGGACAGATGGCCAAAAATTTGTGAGAATTGTTGATTCAGTTTAACCAGTAATAATTAAATTAGTCAGGATATAGATATGCACCAATTGTACGAGTTTGTTGCCGGACCTCTGGCCTGGTTCGCCTGGGGAATATTTATCCTGGGCTGCATAACAAGAGTGGCTGTTCTTGTTATAACTTCAGCAAACAAAGATGCTGTTGTAATAAACTACTTTCGATTTGGATATGCAGTCCGATCCATCGCAGTCTGGAGCATACCATTTCTGCCCAGGAACTCACGCCTGCATCCGGTTATGACGGTTGTCTCCTTTGTTTTTCATATATGCATAATAATAGTGCCTCTGTTTGCATTGGGACATGTTGTTCTCTGGGAAGAATCCTTCGGAATAAGTTTCTGGCATCTTCCAGACCGGGTGACTGATATCATGACACTTATTATCTTTTTTTCCCTTGCTTTTTTTATTGGTCGCAGACTTCTGCTTAAAGAAGTAAGATATGTAAGTTCAGCAAATGACTTTTTTATCCTTGGACTTGTTTTTGCCCCTTTTGCCACAGGCTATGCAGCTTATCATGGATGGTTTGATGCTCAGCTGATCATGATTCTGCACATTTTAAGTGCTGAAATACTTTTAATTTCAATCCCTTTTACCAGATTGATACATATGGTATTTGCTTTTTTTACAAGATCATACACTGCATCTGAATTCGGTGGAATTCGTAATGTCAAAGACTGGTAATCCTTTAAAAATAAAAAAATCTAACCAATTGAATAAACAACTTATTTTATGAAACTAAGAACTACAGATGATGAAGGGCTTGTACAAGGTGCCCGCAAACTAACATCTAAGCAAATCAGAGCAGCCATTGACCAGGTTTTCTACAAAGAAGCAGGGCCGAGGCTCAAAGCCTATCAGAATACATGTGTCAGGTGCGGTCTATGTTCCCAGGCCTGTCATTTTTATCTCTCGAGAGACAATGATCCTGCTTACAGCCCTGTTGGCAAACTCAAGCAGACTGTATGGGACCTGCTTAATCCCAAAAAAGTAATCACTTCTGATTTTATTATAAACGCGGCAATGGTTGCCTATACAGAGTGCAACTTATGCAGACGCTGCTCCATGTACTGTCCGTTTGGGATAGATACAGCCTACCAGATAACATTGGTCAGAAGACTGTGTCATCTCCTTGGTGTTACACCCAAGTACATTCAGGATACCGCTCACAGCCACGCAGCCACCATGAATCAGATGTGGGTCAAGGAAGATGAGTGGATTGACAGTCTTCAATGGCAGGAAGATGAGGCCAGAGATGAACTGCCCCTGCTTAGAATCCCCATAGAAAAAGACGGAGCTGATGTTTTTTATTCAGTAATCGGACCTGAACCAAAGTTCAGATCGCAACTTATTTATCAGGCTGCAGTTATAATGAATGTTGGCCAGATAGACTGGACCATGCCGGCAACACCCGGCTGGGACAACAGCGATATGGCCATGTATGTTGGTGACTATGAACTTATGGGCAGGTTGAAAAAAATACATTTTGAAACAGCTCTTCGCTTGAAATGTAAAAAAATCGTTATGGGAGAATGCGGACACGCATTCAGATCAGTCTATGACACCGGATCCAGGTGGCTTGGCTGGAAAGAACCTCCAATTCCTATTATTCATGCTGTCCAGTTTTACTGGGAGCTTCTCCAGGAAGGTAAAATTAAGGTTGCTAAAAAATTTGAACAACCTGTTACTTTTCATGATCCTTGTAATATTGTCCGGGGAATGGGACTTCATGAAAAGGCAAGAGATCTGGTTCATGCCTTTTGTGATAATTTTGTTGAAATGACACCTAACAGAGAGCACAATTACTGTTGCTCTGCAGGCGGTGGTGTTATTAACTGCGGCCCACCCCATAAAAAAACAAGAGTGCTGGGAAACAAAATTAAAGCTGAGCAGCTTAAAGCTACAGGAGTTCCAGTAATAATAGCACCATGTCACAATTGCCATGGCGGACTTGAAGACATTGTTCATCACTATAAATTGGATATGAGTATCAAATTCCTTGGAGATATAATTTATGAATGCATGGATAAAAGCAGTGCTGAATAAAACTTATATTACAGTATTTATCTTGTTGTGCGTTATTTTTCTGGCACCAGAAATTCTTTTATCACAAAACTCTGAGCCTCTGTTCAAAGATGATAATTTTATAGAACCTCAAAGGGGTCCTGTAATTTTTAATCATTATGAGCATGAATTGAACTATGATTGTGCTGTATGTCATCATGAATATGATGAAAAAGGCAATCTGTTAGAAGGAGTGGCTTCTATAGACCTAAGATGTTCAGATTGTCATTCCCTTGAGGGCGAAGGTAATATTCCATCTCTGCGGCGAGCCTATCATGTTCAGTGTAAAAACTGCCATGTTCAGGAAGAAGCAGGCCCTTTTACCTGTTCAGAATGCCATATTCGTTAGCAGGATTTTGATTACAAAAAAAGCAGGTTGAAATTTTTTTTATTTGAAAAATTTTAAGCTTGTACTTTTAATTCCACCTTTACATAGACCAAGCATCTGCCTGAGTTCTTTTTGAGTTCCATGTTCAACAAACATATCCGGTACGCCCATTCTCTTTATCTTCAACCCTGTCAATAAATCCCTGTCTGCCAGAAATTCAAGGACTGCAGATGAAAAACCACCTGCCAGCATATTTTCCTCAAGCATTAGAATCCTGTTGAATTTTTCAACCATCTCCTCAAGCATATCAACAGGTAGAGGCTTGACAAACCTGGGATTAACTACAGCAAGAGATAAACCTTCTGATTCAAGTTCCATAGCTGCTTCAAGGGCGGGATAAAGCCTGCTTCCGATGGCAATAATCACCCCATGTTCTCCGTCCTTTACCAATTCACCTTGACCAATGGGAATGGATGTTATTTTTTCTGCAGCAGCTGAGCCTACCCCCACACCGCGGGGATATCTAATGGCAGCCGGCCCCTGATGTTCAATCGCCGTATAAAGCATGGACTGCATTTCGGCTTCATCCTTGGGAGCCATACAGACCAGGTTGGGAATATGCCTTAAAAAAGAAAAATCAAATATTCCATGGTGAGTTGCTCCGTCTTCACCGACTACACCGGCTCTGTCCAGACAGATTGTCACTGGAAGATTCTGCAGACACACATCATGAACCACCTGATCATAGGATCTTTGCAGAAATGTAGAATAAATAGCAACTACAGGTTTAAATCCTCTCGAAGCCAGGCCAGCGGCAAAGGTCAAGGCATGCTGTTCACAGATGCCAACATCAAAAAAACGATCAGGAAATTTCTCAGAGAATTTTTTTAAACCTGTACCTTCAGGCATGGCCGCAGTAATGGCGACAATCTTATCGTTTTTTTCAGCTGCCGCACAAAGAGTATTTCCAAAAACTTCTGTATAGCTCGGCAGACATTTGCCTTTAGCTTTTTTAGCTATGCCGGTTTCCGGTTCAAAGCAACCAACCCCATGGTAAAATGTAGGATTATCTTCAGCAGGTTTATAGCCTTTTCCTTTGCGTGTAAGAACATGCACAAGTACAGGTCCTTCAAGGTCTTTTAACTGATTGAATACCTGAGTCATGGATTTTATGTTATGGCCATCCACAGGGCCTATGTAGTTAAACTTAAATGCTTCAAATAGTATTCCCGGAGTAAAGAAACCTTTTAGAGATTCTTCACTTCTGCGGGCATAATTCAACATATCTTCGCCGATTCTTGGGATAGTCCGCATCCAGCCTTCGACTTCTTTTTTAAACCTTACAATCCACCGGGATGAAAGCTTCCTGCTTAAAAATGAAGAAAGGGCTCCAACATTTTTGGAGATAGACATTTCATTATCGTTCAGGATGACAACAAGATCCCTGTCCAGATCCCCAGCCTGATTCAAACCTTCATAAGCGAGACCTGCAGTCATGGAGCCATCACCTATAACTGCCAAAACCTTGTTATCTTCCTTGAGTATATCCCTGGCCACAGCCATACCCAGGGCAGCTGAAATTGAGGTGCTGGAGTGACCTACCCCGAAATGGTCATATTCACTTTCTTCTAACCTGGGAAAACCGCTTATACCTTCCATCTTGCGAAGAGTATGAAAGCTCTGTTTACGACCTGTTAAAATCTTATAGGCATAAGCCTGATGACCAACATCCCAAATAATTCTATCTTTTTGAAAATTAAAACAGTTCATCAGGGCTACGGTTAAATCTACAACACCGAGAGAAGGAGCAAGGTGTCCTCCATTTCTGGAAACAACTTTTATAATGAGCTCTCGCACTTCAGATGCAAGACATTCAAGTTCACTTAATCCAAGATCTTTTATGGAGGAAGGGTTACTCAGTGTGTTAAGTATATTCAGATCAGAGTCAGGCATTATCTACCTTACAAATTTTAACGGGCGAACAATGTTCGCCCGTTAAAATTGGATATATATTTAGATTCATTGATATAAAAGCTACCATTCCATTTTGCACTGTTGGGTATAGGCTTTTTCCTGTTCTTCAAAAGAAGAAAAACCAGCATGATGTAAGGCATCTTCAACAGTGGTCTGCCAATCCCAGTTGGCATAAATTACAGGCTTGTGAAAAACACTGCGGAAGTGATTCAGTTCCTGCCTGTAAAAATCTTCTTTTGCCCCGCCAAGGCAGCCATATAATTGGTCATGAAGACGGCCCAGTTCACCTTCATACCAATCCATAAGATCGTTTTCAGAGGAATATTTTTTAAGGATATGTTCGTAATTATGCTTCTTGAGTAACTTCTGCAGATTTAAAAAATGCTGCTTTTTTATCCAGCCCCCAAGCTCACTGACCTTGATATTTTCTTTCTCAGTTTCAGCAAATTCGAACTTGGTCTGGGCATATGTATCCGGAACCACTGAAGCTGATACAATACCTGCAATACATACCAGACCTCGAATAACTTTACTGTTGGATACACCCTGACCGCAAAATCCAACTTTCTTGCCAAATTTCTGACCAGTAAATACTGTGGCCAGTATTGCCCAGACCACAGCTGGATCCTCTTCATCATAGATATGGCGAAGTCTGGAATTGTCCCTGTCAGTTCCCAGCACCAGCTGGGTCATATCATTGGAACCAATTGAAAAACCATCAAACTCACGGATAAATTCTTTGGCAATTATTGCATTGCTGGGAATTTCCGACATTAGAATAATCTTAAGACCATCTTCCCCGGATCTGAGCTTATGAACATTCGCCAGATATCTTTTCATGCTCCTGGCTTCCTCAAGGGTTCGCACAAAAGGCAGCATCAATTGCAGATTGATCCCGCCGAATGCTCCTCTGGCCAGTTTGAAGGCCTCCAGTTCCCAGTCATGAATATCTCTTGATACTCCTCTGTAACCGAGCATAGGGTTATCTTCATAGTCCTCAAAGAGCATTCCGCCCATGAGATTGCGATATTCATTAGATTTATAATCTGTAGTGCGATATATTATATCTTTTCCATAAAAAGCCATGGCAAAAAGAGCCAGCCCCTGAGAAAGAGTCTGAATATAAAGCTCTTTTCCTGATCTATAGCCCTTGGATAAAATAAACTTAGTGATGTTATCAGGAAGATCCTTAACATCATCCATTCTTTGCTTGAGCCCTACCTTCTGGGCTACTTCTGTTCTGATCTGTCTTATATTTTCTAAAACTTCCTTTACATATGTATCGTTTTTAATCCGTTTGTATATGGACTCTATGCGGTCCTGGATTTCCTGTCTAAGCTGAGTAGATTCGGGATCATCGCCAGCATGGAGGAGCAACTCATCAATAAGACCCATAATTATGGCAATATGTTCGCGCAAATCAACAGAAGTTTTAAGAATATCAAATCTTTTAGTAGCATGATCAATATGTTCATCCAGTTTATTGTCCAGTTCCCTCAATTGACGGTGCAGAGCAAGAACTTCGTCTGTGCCTTTGGCCCTTTTCTGATCTGTAAGTTTGTTCACCTTATCTTCGAGTCCGGAAATAATTCCGACATATTTCCTCAGATTAAAGTCAAGAGAAATAACACCAGCTGCAAGTTGATCTCTGACAACCTTAGTTAAATCATTTTCAAACTCTTTAAGTTTCTTTTCAACAACACCTTCCAGAAATCCCTTGTCGTAGGCTTCCAAAGCCTGAGGATGCACTCCAATATTCCCTAACATGAACTCAGCTCGAAGCAGGCCAACTTCAAAATCAGGAACATTGCGAAGCCTTGACAGAAACAATGCCTGTCCAACATCTGCCAGGATAAGACCAACTTTGGTCTTGGTGGGTGGAAGCTTGCTCACATCCATTTCACCACCTACTTCAACCAAGGGTATAAGTCCGCGGTAAACCTGACCTCTGGAACCATTGACTGTTACTTCCTGACCATCGAGGGCGCGTATGGCTTCCAGGCGTTTGATTCCAATTATGGCAGG
>JBHEPK010000067.1:0-381 GCA_046260325.1 Desulfonatronovibrio sp. | reverse complement strand
TATACCAAGCTCCCTGGAGGTAATTGCAGCATGGCTGGTATCACCACCAGCGTCTGCCAGAATTGCCGAAGCAATGCGCATTCCAGGAACCATGTCCGGGTCGGTTCGATCTGCAGCAAGAACATCGCCTTTATTTATCTTGTTAAGTTCCAGGGCTGAGCGCAGAAATTTAATGGTTCCCTGACCTGCACCCCTTGAAGCACCATTTCCCTCAAGAAGAAGTTCAGCTTTGGGCAGAGCTTTTTCATCCACCTCCATTCTGCGCATATAAATTATGCTGGGGTGATTTTCGAATTCATCATTCCATCGGGTTTCCGGTCTGGCCTGAACAAACCATAACCTGTCCCATTGGTCTATACAGAACTCAGTATCCATTATCAT
>JBHEPK010000066.1:439-10152 GCA_046260325.1 Desulfonatronovibrio sp. | reverse complement strand
TCCCTGAACCCGGCCATTGACAGTTATTTGTTTTCGCTTCATATTTTATTATTGATCAATTATGCAGAGTATCTGTCTGAGCTTTTTGTGTTGTTTGTTTGAATTTGATCATCTTGATGAAATGATGCCCAACATTCAGCCTGCTTTGATTTTATTAGAATAAACCTTAATAATAGTAAACAAAAATGAAAGAATATATATCCATTACCAATGCCACGCATCATAATCTTAAATCTGTATCCATTGATATTCCAAGACATAATCTGGTTGTTATTTGCGGGCCGTCAGGATCTGGCAAATCGACTCTGGGTTTTGACATAATATATGCTGAAGGCCAGAGGCGGTATGTGGAGTCTTTATCAGCTTATGCCAGGCAGTTTCTGCCCCAGATGGACAAGCCCCAGGTGGAAAAGATCGAAGGGCTTTCTCCCTCCATTTCCATTGAGCAGCATTCTTTGTCCAGAAATCCGCGTTCAACCGTGGGTACTGTTACTGAAATTCATGATTTTTTGAGGGTGTTTTTTGCCAGACTGGGTCAGCCTATGTGTCCCAAGTGTTCCAAGCCAGTCAGTGCCCAGTCAGCCTCGCAGATTATCGAAAGCATCATGTCCATGGAGCCAGGGCTTAAATTTATGATTTTAAGCCCTTTAGTTCAGAACAAAAAAGGGACTCATGCTGATCTTTTAAAAAAGCTCAAGGGTCAGGGTTTTGCCAGGGTCAGGATCAACAAAGAAGTGTATCCTCTGGAGCCTTTGCCTGAACTGGAAAAGAATAAAAAGCACACTATGGAACTGGTGGTGGACCGTCTTATTCTCAAGCCCGAAGCTCGCAAGCGTTTGGCTGACTCAGTGGAGCTGGCCTTGAGTTACGGGGATGGAACCTTGATTGTTTCAGTAATAAATGGTCAGGATATATTTTTTGGAACTGAGGCGGTTTGTCCCACATGCAGGATTTCTATGCCCGTGCCCACTCCTCAGCTGTTTTCATTCAACAGTCCCCAGGGGGCGTGCGGGTCTTGTTCAGGCATTGGCAGTGTGGACTATTTTGAGCCGGACCTTATTGCCCCTAACAAGGGTCTGAGTTTGAACAAGGGTGCGGTCATTCCCTGGAAAAACCCCAGGGTCCTGGAAAGGTATAAAGACGCACTCAAGTACATGGGCAAAAAATATGGATTCAACCTGGATACAAGTTTGTCTGAATTCAGTCCCGAGGCCATGGAAGCCCTGTTTATGGGAGATCTGGAGCTTGGTTTTGAAGGGGTACTTTCTTTACTTGAACAGGGCTATGGTTTTGGTCATATCTGGAGAGATGAATTGTCAAGATTCAGGCAGTCCAGGCCATGCCCTTCATGTCACGGGGCCAGGCTCCGAACCGAAGCTTTGTCTGTTTATGTAGACAATTTAAATATCAGAGAATTTACCGAACTGCCTATTGTCAGATCCCTTTCCTGGTTAGAAAATATTGAGTTCAATGAGATGAAGCAAAAGATAGCTGTTCCGCTGGTTCAGGAGTTGACTCATAGATTGAAATTTCTTGTTAATGTAGGGTTGGATTATATCAGCTTAGCCAGAAACATGTCCACTCTGTCCGGGGGTGAAGCCCAGAGAATCAGGCTTGCCGGTCAACTTGGGTCAGGGCTGGTGGGTGTGACTTATGTTCTGGATGAGCCAAGTATAGGGCTTCATCCCAGGGATAATAACCGGCTCATAGATACCTTGCGTCAGCTCCAGACCAGGGGCAATACAGTGCTTGTGGTGGAACATGACGAGTCCACTATCATGTCTGCGGATCATGTTGTGGAGCTTGGACCTGGCTCCGGCGCTCTGGGCGGTGAGATTGTCTATCAGGGCGATGTTCAGGATCTGGTTGATAATTCAGATTCTCTTACTGGAAAGTATTTAAGAAAAGAATTGAGCATCCCAAGGCCTGAGAAAAGGCGCAAAGGTGAAGGTTCTATTATTGTTAAAGGGGTCAAGACAAACAATCTCAAAAATGTAGATGTTGAACTGCCATTGAAAAGTTTTGTGGTGGTTACCGGGGTATCAGGCTCTGGAAAAAGTTCTCTTGTGGTGGATTCCATGTATAAGCATCTGGCCCTGGCCAGGGGGCTTAAGGTTGATAACCCGGGAACCATAAAAGGAATTGAAGGGGCTGAACTTGTGGAAAAGATTATTTCCATTGATCAGTCGCCCATTGGCAGGACTCCAAGGTCAAACCCGGCTACGTACACAAAGATTTTTGATGAGATCCGAAAGATATTTGCCCAGACCGTTGAATCCAAAAAAAGAGGATATAAGCCGGGGAGATTCAGTTTTAATGTGCGCGGGGGAAGATGTGAATCATGTCGAGGAGATGGGCAGATTCAGGTGGAAATGCATTTCCTGCCTGATGTGTATGTGAAATGCGAGGTTTGTGACGGCAAAAGATATAACCGCGAAACCCTTGATGTTCAGTACAAGGGCTTAAATATTTCTCAGGTCCTGGATATGTCTGTGCGTCAGGCCAGGGAGTTTTTTTCCAGCTATTCAATTTTGGAAAGAAAGCTCGGCATTCTGGAGGAAGTGGGGCTGGAATACATAAAACTTGGCCAGCCAGCCACAACCCTGTCCGGAGGTGAGGCCCAGAGGATCAAGATATCCAGGGAGCTTAGCAAAAAGAGCCTTCCCGGAACTCTGTATATTCTGGATGAGCCGACCACCGGACTGCATACCCATGAGGTGGGCAAGCTGATTCAGGTCTTGAACAAGCTGGTGGACCGTGGAGCCAGTATTGTGGTCATAGAGCACAATCTTGATGTTGTAGCCTGTGCCGACTATGTCATTGATCTGGGCCCTGGAGGCGGAGACAGCGGTGGAATAATAGTTGCCCGGGGCACTCCAGAGGAAATCAGCCAGAATTCAGGCTCAGTGACTGGCAGGTATCTTGAATTATAGTTTTTTGTGTTTGACTTTTTGTGCAGCCATTCTGGTCAGAACAGCGAGAAGTCCGCATAATATTCCCAAGAAAAAGGCTCTGATGGGATCCATGCCAAACCAGGTAGCTATGAGTCCCACTGAGCCGCCTAAGATGATTCCTCTTACAAATGGATTGTTCATATTTTTTCTCCAATATATTTCAATCAGTTAATGAGATGATGTAAGGTTAGTCTCCCATGACCAAAAAAGATTACCGCAAGAAGATGACCAGCATCAGGGTGTCCCTGGGTAAAGAGCAGGTATCTGAAAAAAGCTCAAAGATATCCGGGATGTTTTTGAACTGGATTAATCTAAGTAGGTATCAGTCTTTTCTTGTATATCTGCCTATTAAAAATGAAGTTGATACCAGACCCCTGATAGAAGACCTGCTTAAAGCGGGTAAAAGAATATACGCACCCCGGTGCAGTCAGGAGCATAGTGGGTGCATGGACTTTTATATGGTATCAGGTCTTTTTGAGTTGAGTCCGGGTTATTGCGGTATTGCAGAACCCTGCTCAAACTCTTCAGCATTGTATGTTCACAAAGGCCCGTCTGTTTGCATTTTGCCAGGACTGGCCTTTGACCACCAGGGCCAACGCCTGGGATACGGCCAGGGTTTTTTCGATCGTTACCTGCAAGAACTTCCTGGGCCGAAACCATTGCTTATTGGTTTTGCCTACGATTTTCAAGTGGTTGATGTATTGCCTGGAGATGAATGGGATGTACCTGTGGATGCTGTGATTACAGATAAGAGGGTGGTGGCCCGCAAAATTGATTCTTAACTTGAGAGGTGTGGCTTGGCAATGATATCTCAACCTAAATATATAAAGTTTAAATTCCCGGGTATTCCCAACATCACCTGCGCTTTTGGCACAAAGCTTGGAGGCCTTAGCCGGGATAATTTTCACGGAAATAATATTTCCTTTGAGGTGGGTGATTTGCCTGAAAATGTTCTTGAGAACCGTAAGCTTGCTGAAAATGAAATAGGTTTTGAGCGCTTGATGGACCTTAAACAGGTGCATGGGGATGCTGTTCATTTTGATCTTAAAGGGGATTTTCTTGAAGGAAGCAGGTATGAAGGGGACGGAATCTGTGCTTCAGAGGCAAAAGTTGCATTGATGATAAAGACTGCGGATTGTCAGCCGGTCTTCATGATTCATGAATCAGGCAGATACATATGCGCCCTGCATATTGGCTGGCGGGGAAACAGGATAAACTTTCCAGGAACAGGACTGCGTCTTTTTTGTGATCATTACGGGATAGACCCTCATGAGGTTTTCGCTGTTCGAGGACCCAGCCTTGGACCCTGCTGCGCAGAATTTACTGATTTTCATGAGCATTGGGGTCAGGGGTTTGAAGATTACTACAGTTCTAAAAGCAAAACTATGGACCTGTGGAGCCTGAGCAGAGACCAATTGATTGACGGCGGTATCAGACGGGAAAACATTTTTTCCATGGATGTTTGTACTAAGTGTAATGACGATTTGTTTTTTTCATATCGCAGGGAAAAGATTAGTGGCCGTCAGGGTAATTTTTTGATGATTGACTGACTGTTGAAAGTTAAATGTTCAAGAACATAGATTAATCAAACACAGTAACTCGGACATTGCTTGACTTCATTTGGCTGTGATCATAAATATTGTGAATAATGTTAAGGTATAAGATTGTTATGGTATGTAAAAGTAAATCTCAAAAGGCATTTGGTCACATTTGAGGGAGGGGAGTAATGGAATCAGTTGTTCTCGAAAAAGAAGCCATGAAATTGTCTATGCTTGAAAGGGCTTTGCTTGCAGACCGACTCTTGCAGACTTTAGAAGTTGATCATGAGGAATCTTTAAACGCCTGGACTAAAGTTGCGAACCATCGATTGAAAAAATTTCAATCCGGAGAGATGGACACATTGGACAATAAGGAGCTCGTTGAGTCCTTAAAGAGAAAAGATGGATAATGAAAGTTCGCATTCTTTCAGCAGCAGCCAATGATCTGTTCAAGGCAAAGGGCTATTATGAATCCCAGAGTGACGGACTTGGTGCTGATTTCCTGAATGAGTACGAAAAGACTATTTCAAGGATATGTAAATTTCCACAAGCATGGATTCGTTTAAACCCGCATTTGAGAAGATGCCTTATGCGTCGATTTCCTTATGCCGTGCTTTACACTGTAATGGAAAAAGAGATTGTTGTGACTGCTATTGCGGATCTACGCATGGATCCTGACAGTATACATAAATTAATCCATAGGTGATTCAGGCTCTTCCCATCTAATCAGAGCCAATTTCATAGCTTTTAAGCTTTCGATATAAATAACTTCTTTCAAGTCCTATGGCTTCAGCCAGCTTGGATATATTCCCATCATATTCCTTGAGCTTGCAGTCCAGAAACCAGGCTTCAAATTTAGACCTGGCCAGCTTAAAGTCTTCTGGCAATTCTTGTTCCTGATTAAATAAATCTTCATCCATTTCCTTGGCCATGTCCTTTTTGTTTATTTCTGAAGGGAGCATGGCCGAAGTTACTTCCATCCCCTGATACAGAATATACAAACGTTCTACAAAGTTTTTCAGTTCGCGAACATTTCCAGGCCAGGGATAGTTCTTTAAAACCCCTATGGTCTCAATCGTGAAGCTCAAGGGCTTGAAATTATGCTCATGGCTGAGCTGTTCAACAAATTCACTGAGCAGGATGCATATGTCTTCCTGTCTTTTTCTTAAAGGCGGCAAAGTCAAAGGAAAAACATTAAGTCGATAGTAAAGGTCTTCTCTGAAATTACCTTTTTTTATTTCCTCATGCAGGTCTTTGTTGGTGGCTGCAATTACCCTTACATTGACATTTATGGTTTTATATCCGCCCACCCTTTCAAAGCTCTGTTCCTGCAGGATGCGCAGAATTTTGGCCTGGGTTTTGAGACTCATGTCTCCGATTTCATCTAAAAATAATGTTCCTCCGTCAGCCAGCTCAAATTTGCCCTGCTTTGAGGCCGAAGCCCCGGTAAATGAACCTTTTTCATGACCAAAAAGCTCAGATTCAATGAGTTCTTCTGGAATGGCAGCGCAGTTGACTGCCACAAGGGCCTGATCAGCTCTTTTGCTTCCCATATGAATGGAGCGGGCAACAATTTCCTTGCCGGTTCCGTTTTCTCCGGTAATGAGAACCCATGCCTCTGTAGGTGCAACCTGATCAATTATCTGTCTGAGTTCATTAACTGCTTTGGATTTGCCTGAGATCTTTTTAATCTGTGGGGATTTTGTGCTTAGACGGAGATTTCTGTTTTCCCTTCTCAGGCTGGAAAATTCCAGGGCTTTCTGGGCGGTGATGAGCACTTTTTCCAGAGACAATGGTTTTTCAATAAAGTCAAAAGCACCGTGTTTTATGGCCTGAACCGCTGTCTGGATATTGCCATGGCCTGAGATCATTAAAACCGGGATATCAGAATACTTATCCTGAAGTCTGGTAAGTACCTGAAGTCCATCCATCCCCGGCAGCCAGATGTCCAGCAGAATCAAGTCAATTGATCTGTTGACAATTGCCAGGGCGTGTTCACCGCTCTCAGCGTCAATGACCTGGTATCCTTCATCTTCAAGTATTCCCCTGAGAGAAAGGCGAATGTCTTCTTCGTCATCAACAATTAAAACTCTGGGTCTGTTTTTTTGCATTGTGGAGTATTTTTTACTATGATTATATGTTCTTGGAAAAATGCGTAATTTTAGAGTTTGTAAATATTTTTTCGGTGTCTCATGCGGATTACGAGGACTACCAATTCCTGGCTGCGGATTTCGCAGATGACTCGGTAGTTGCCAACTCTTTACCTCCAAAGCTCTGTCAGAGAACCTTTCAATGGCTTTCCTAATGTTTTGGGATCATCAAGTACGGCTACTTGATTTTCAAGGTAATTACGAATGCGGTCCCTTGTTTGCAGATCAATCTTGAGGGCATCTTTCCGGGCTGATTTCAAATATCTAATCGTCCAGCCCACTCCAGAATTCCTCGTTGTTTAATATTTTATCTCTACCCTGGTGCAGTTCTTTCAGTCTTTGTTCGGCTAAAAATATGTCTTCAAGATCTTCAATATGATCCATTATAACTTTTTTGATAAAAAAAGATTTGGATTTGCCTGTTTGTTTGGCCAATATATTTAGTCGTTGTTCGTATTCTTCTGGCAGGCGTACAGATGTAAGCATAATAATCTCCTTGATGGATAATTGTACCCGAAAAAGTCCCCGAATCTCCAACAGATGAGGGTAAAGTTCAGCCTCTCACTGGAACATCCTTTTTTCATTACCAGTCTGAGGTTGAGACACAAAGTTTAATATCAGTCAGAAAAACTTTGATTAATGACATATTTTTTCTTATTATCATATACTTTGTTATAAAATTAATCGCGTTTTTTGGAGGTTTTTTTTGAAGAATTCAGACCAATTTATCTGTAAAGAACATGATGCATGTGCCATAATAGCTTTTATCGACAAAAGAGGCAAGGATGCTCATGCCAATATAATCAGAACCATTGAAGCTTTGAAGAAAATGGCTCATCGTTCCGGAGACATAAATGATGAGGGTGATGGTTGCGGAATTATGATTGATATTCCAAGAAAGCTCTGGAGTCAGAGACTGCATGAGGCAGGGTTTTCACCTCATTTGGCAGAGTCCAGTGGTTTTTTTGTGGGACATTTGATTCTGCCCCATTTCATCCGTCATGATAAAGAACATATATTTTCTCAGGTTCATCAAATATTAAAAGACAATGGTCTTGATATCATTTTTGAACTTAAAGAAAATACCAATGATCATGAACTTGGTCCTATAGCCAGGTCTGAAGCACCTCTTTTCTGGCAGCTGGCCGGCCTTGTGAGACATGATTCCACAATAAAGCCGGGCCGCTTGTTTTTTGAACTGCAGATGGAGATAGAGTCAAAAATTCCTGATCTGCATATTGCCTCATTGTCCATGGAGAGTGCGGTGTATAAGGTCAGGGGAGGACCTGAACTATTGCAGCGTGTTTATCCTGATTTAAGAGACAAGGCCACCGGTGCAAGAATCTGTCTTGGGCACAGCAGATATTCAACCAATACCCTGCCTACAGTGGAAAGAACACAGCCGTTTTCTCTGCTGGCCCATAACGGTGAAATAAACACAATAGAACGTTTGCGCAATGCCTCGCGTGATCTTGGCATAAAATCTGTTCCAGGGGGCAGCGACTCTCAGGACCTTAACCGTGCTGTTGATGGCTTAATTCATAAGTATAACTTTGATCCCCTGGAAGCCTTTGCCATGGTTTTCCCAGCGGTTCGCAGCGAAGTTAAGCATTATAAACAAGAACTTCAGGATGTTTATAATTTTTATCGCTGGTTTTTTCCTCCTTCAGCCCAAGGACCTGCAGCAATAATTGCCAGACATGAAGATGTGTGCGTGGGCAGTGTGGATGCACTTGGCCTTCGACCTCTCTGGTTTGGAGAAAGTGATTATAATTATTACCTTTCCTCTGAGAAAGGGGTTGTGGATTTAGAAGATACAGCCACTGATCCAAGACCTCTGGCTCCCGGTGAAAAGGTTGCCATTGTTTCAGTTAAAGGTCGAAGGGCAGAAGTTTTAGACTACCATGCTTACCAGCAGCAACTTGTTAAGCTTGCCGGATCAAGAAAAGGTCTGATGGGACAGGTAAAATCCCTTTATCAGAATGTTCCCGACCATAAAGGCGAAAAATTCAGAATTAAAGATCTGTTGAGCAGGAACAAAGATTATTTGAGTCCAGGCGAGATGGTTACGGATAATTATCTATCAGCCCTTGGCTGGCTTAAATATGATGTTGATATTCGAAAAAAGACAGCTACCACAGGCAGCGCTGTAATCGGTTCCATGGGGTATCAGGGTCCTCTGGCCTGTTTTAATTCTGAGGGACTTCCAAATATTTCTGAATATTTTAAGGAAAATGTCGCTGTGGTCACAAATCCGGCCATAGACAGGGAAAGAGAAGCAGATCATTTCACTACTGGATGCATACTTGGAAACAGACCTCATGCCTGGGCAGACAGCACTCCGAGCCCCGTTGGACTTGAGCTGTGTACTCCACTTTTACTGGGAGGATGCCTTGATGACAAAGTATGCGCTTCAGCCCTGGATGAGTTGGCTGAAAAGTATGGAACACAGACCATTGATCATGTTTTGAATTTTTTTACCGGACAGGGAAAAGATCCAAGGCGTGTAGAGATGCTTGAGGCAGTATTTGATCCTGAACAAGGTCTTGGAGAGCGACTTGATGAGTTATGCTTACAGGCTGAAACTGCTTTGAAAAAAGGGGCTGTTTTGCTTGTTTTGGACGATTCTCTGACTTTTTCCAAGAATCAGGTTTATATTGATCCTTTACTGTGTCTGGCTTTTGTAGGGAACTATCTTGAAGAGAAGAATCTGCGCCGGAGCTGTTCACTTGTAGTCAGGTCCGGGGCTGTTCGCAACCTGCATGACATAATGTGTCTTCTGGGGCTGGGGGCTGATGCCATCAATCCCTACATGATCTGGAGGATGGCAAGAGAGCATTCCACAGAAACCAGATCTGTTGAAATGGTGCTCAGGACCACAATGGATGTCCTGCAAAAGGGCATGGAAAAGGTCATGTCCACCATGGGCATTCATGAACTTTGTGGTTACGGACGAATTTGAGCGCGTGTTCCGTGAAATAGTCGTGGATGTACTCCGCCTCCGCATCCTTGTTCGCCTCGATCTCGAATTTCTCCTCGTTCTTCCAGACCCAAGGCTGATAATAGAAATG
>JBHEPK010000066.1:0-429 GCA_046260325.1 Desulfonatronovibrio sp. | reverse complement strand
AATTTTTTCCACCATTGGGCTATCCCACGAAGTAAGTGAAATTTTCAAATGTCCTAATTTTTGTGGTTCAGAAAATGTAGGGCTTGATTTTGCCATGCTTGAAGAGATTGGAGCAAAGCGTCTTACCAAGGCTCGATCTCAGGATTCAGGTCTATGGAAGACACCTGCCAGGAATACCAGGGTAGGTCGGATAATGCGCAAGGCAGCCACTGGCGTAACTGGATTTAGAGAAATGGCTCAGGAGATCAAGGTTCTGGAGCAGGAAAACCCTGTGGCCTTGAGACACGCCTTAGACTTTGTCCCTGAATCAGGATCAATGCCTGTAGCCATGGGAGATGTGGATATATCTGCAGGCAAACATTCCATGCCCTTAATTATTCCTGCCATGAGTTTTGGTTCTCAGGGAGAGAATTCCTTCAGGACATATGC
>JBHEPK010000065.1:0-10252 GCA_046260325.1 Desulfonatronovibrio sp. | reverse complement strand
GCCTGGAACTTCCTCTTCCTTCCAGAAGATGTATGGATTGGTCCTGGGTTCCTGAACATGCTGGGGCATTGGTTTAATTCCTGTAACTTCCAGCAATTTCTGAAAGCCCATTCTTTTCATGGTTTCACCGATACGTTCACGGTTTTTACCTTCTTCCATCCACCAATCCCAGATATTTTCTATGACTTCTTTGATCTCATCAAAAGGTTCTTCAGCCTTGATAAAAGGAACAAGCAGTGAACCCATCTGAGCACCATCAAGAATCGGAGCCTTGGCACCAACAAGAATTGACAGTCCGCGATCGTTACCAATACGCAATGCTCTTGGCATTACGTTGATACAATGCATGCAGCGTGTACATTCCTTGTCATTGATTTTAAGCTTTCCATCTTCCATCCACATACATTGTGTTGGACAAAGATCGTTTACTTCTTTCTGAATATCAAATGGACCCCAGTCTTTTCCGGCATGTGCTCCGCCATTGAGAGCAATTTCACCGCCAACATAGGCAGCTACTGCTTCCTGATCAATGCGGATTTCATCACGCCATGTTCCAATAAAAGACATGTCAGAACGAGCTATGGAAGCTACGCATCCATTGGGGCAGGCATCAAACTTGAACTTAAACTTGTAAGGGAATGCAGGTCTGTGCAGTTCATCCTGAAATTCCTGGGTCAGATGATAGCAAAGTTCCTGAGAGTCATAACAGGCCCACTCGCATCTTGATTCACCAAGACAGCATTCAGGTGTACGCAGGTTTGAACCTGAACCACCAAGGTCTGTGTTGAATTTGTGAGTCAGTTCAAAGTAAATTTCTTCAAGCTGCTCTGTTCTGGTTCCAAGAAAAACAATATCACCTGTAGATCCGTGCATGTTGGTCAGACCGCTTCCGCGAAAATCCCAGAGATCGCAAAGATTACGCAGGAACTCTGTGTTGTAATACTTGGCTGAAGGCTGGTTAACACGCATGGTGTGAAAATGAGCTACGCCTGGGAACTGATCCGGCTGGTCACAGTACCTGCCGATAACTCCACCACCGTAACCGAATACACCAACAATTCCGCCGTGCTTCCAGTGCACTTCGCCTTCTTTGTATGAAAGCTCCAATACACCAAGCAGATCGTCGACAACATCTTCAGGAATCTGATACTCAACATCATTCTTCTTGGCGTGTCTTGACTCTGACTGTCTTTTCAAATCAGACACAAAACTTGGCCATGGACCGCTTTCGAGCTGATCCAGCAAAGGGGTTTCATGTTTAGGCATTGAAAATCCTCCTTAAATTATGGTTATAACCTTATAAATAAAAAGCCGTCCCACACCTCTATATGAAGCTGACGACTTCACAACACCTTTTCAGGTATTATCCCCGGTTTTGTGATTTTTCACACAAACATACGTCGTTGTCAATACATTTTCCCATAGTATCAACTATCTTTATCTCATGCGCTGATTTTTTCTTCAACTTCCCTAAGCAGCTCAGGAGCGACTTCATAGTTAGTTCCCGCAGCCTTTTCAAAATATTCTTTTGCTTTATGATAGTCACCTTTTTCCATATAGGCCAAACCTAAATTATTATATGCAGGACCAAATCTCGGCTCCAATTCAATGGCCTTTTCACTCTGGGCTATGCATCCGTCTACATCACCCTGCATTAGATAGGCACTGCCGAGTGTAGCATGAGCCTGAACGAATTTGGGATCAAAGGAAAGTGCCCTCTTAAGGGATGCAATGGCTTTATCTATATTGTTTTTCTGCAAATGGACAAAGCCCATATTACCGTGGGGAACAGCAAAACGGTGCCTGACCTTGGAAGCCATTTCATTGTAGCTGAAACAGCCATCAAGATCTCCTTCGTTCATGGCAATTCCGCCGAGCTGTACATAGGCTTCAGCAATATCAGGATTCTTTTTAATAGCCTCATTAAAATAAACTTTGGCATCTTCCATATTACGCAATGCCAGATAGTTAACCCCGATATTGTAGCGTGTAATTCCGCAATCAGGATTTTCTTTAAGCCTCTCTTTTAGCTGCTGGATCTCATCTTCGGGCGATACTTTATTCATGTTAGGGTCTCCAATTATAAACCTGTTTTAAACTCTTTTTCTTCTCTTTCCAAAAGTTGCTTGTACCATATAGAAAATTCATACATGGCTTTGCACTTTTCATCATTATTAATTATACCAAGGCACATTTCGAGAACACCACGTCCATAAGCATTGCTGTACTCATCGGGTGGACATTCATGCAGAAATTTACGCATCAGCTGTTTTGTAGTTCTTCTGGTTGTATCAGTTCTAATTTCGATAGGATTCTTGGGCTCCTGAAAAGGGTCCCATCTCTCATATCCTATCCGTTCAATGAACTTTTTTCTCCTCGGGGACATAATGTCATACATTGCCTTTTTCTGTTCTTCCTGGTTCTGTTCATATTGAGCATTCATATATTAATCCCCATCAGGCCCGAGGACCCATTCTTTGGTTGGAGAATCACTTTTTGTGGGCTCTGGTTCATCTTTAACTCCGAGATACTCTTTGGAATAATCTGTCAGAAGACACATGGACACAGGAACGAGCATATTATGAAGTTCAGGATATTTAGAATTTATGGCAGTGGCAACTTCTTCACTCATGGCATGGAGCATGTCATGAACCTTGCCCATATGAACCGTAGGATAGGCCTTTCCCTGTTCAAACCCGGAAAGTGAACAACTCGCTGTCATATGCCCCATATCCATGGGGATACCATATAAGCGACAGGTTATGGGCCTGTGATCATAGAGGGCACATTTATTATCCACAAGCAGCGGACAGCGAACTTTTTCCCGGGATGCCCGTGCTAAAATATCTTTCTCATCTGCACCCTGCTGATGTTCTTTAAAAAGGTTTCTTTTAATCTTATGAATCTTTCGGTCTGCTTTGTCTGCTTCAATAAGTATCTGGTTTTTAATGTCACCATCTAAGGAGTTGAACTTTTCATTAAGATACAACGCCTCTATCAGGCTCAAATCAAATAAAGCATAACAACAATCCGTGCATTTGTTGCCGCATTTTACTTCGCTTGGGAAATCTTTCTCCATCTTCTGAAAAACGCCATCAATTTTCTTACAATAATCCTGATATTTTTGGAAATATATATCTAAATCAACTTTTAAATTCATCAAATTCTCCTTCGTGAAAAAATTAACTTAACAGCCAATATATCTAATATATTTTTTACTGATTCTCAACCATGAATAACTCATGATTTTAACAAAAAACTAAAGGACAAAGGAGGTAAATGAATGATTTTGCTTTATTGGAGGGAATGAAGTGATTGGAATAGGAGCGGGGGGCTGGAAAGCCCCCCGACAGAACGGACTAAACTTCAATAACAGTTATGGCTTCAGTCTCACAGACCTCAACACAAGATTCACATCCAAGACATTCTTCCATGTTGACTGGATCTGCTTTACCATTATTTAATTCAAATACTTCTACTGGACATACATCCACACATTCACCGTCACCGTTACACTTATCGGTATCAACTGTTACTTGCCAACCCATAATAAAACCTCCAAGATTTAATTAGTTTAGGAAAATATAAATTTTCCATTGAACCTAAAGTAAATGCGACTTAGTCAAAATTACAAAATAATGTCAAGCTGGATTTTCAATAATATTTTTTCAGGAGTACAAAATGAACATAAAGGGTATAAACCACATAGCATTGGCAACGGGAAATATGGATAAAACAATAATTTTCTGGCGAGACCTTGTAGGCCTCAGGCTTATCGCCGGTCTTGGAAAACCTGGCTATAGACAATACTTTTTTGAACTGGGTCCTTTAAATATGCTCTTATTCTTTGAGTGGGAAAAAGTTGAGCCCTTGAAAGAAAAAGACCACGGAGTTCCGGTAAAAGGACCTTTTGCCTTTGACCACCTCGCTTTGGAGGTTGAGAATAAAAACGATCTCTGGGAAATGTATGACCGGCTTGATGCCGGTGGCTACTGGGTCTCTGAGGTAATGGATCATGGATTTATATTATCTGTCTATTCATTTGATCCCAATAATATTGCCATAGAATTCTCATGGTCCAACCCGGAGATTGACCTTAGAAAAAAACCCAGAATGCTGGATCTGAGTCCCTCACTTACTGCCATGCAGGGCCCGGACTCTGTCAAAGAACAACGTCCTGATGTTATCAATCCAACTACCTATGAAAATAAAAAAGTTTATCCAGGTGAGGGAAGTGAATTCCGAAACCGGAACAATAAATGGTAAAACCCTCATCCGAATCTAATGCGGATGAGGGTTTTACTCTAAGCAAACAATATTTTTTACAAATTATTAAGCTTCAATTTCTTTTTTAACGCCAACAGCAACCTTGTACAGAATAGTCAGAATCAAAAATCCATTGGCCCAGATAGCGAGAGTAATAAGAAGCTCAGGCTGGGTCGGCGCATAAACCACAACCTGTTTCATGGGGTTGGGAATAAAACCGGCAGAAATCAAACCCAGGCCTTTATCGATCCAGGTACTCATGAGAACAAGTATACAGGAAAAGGCCAGAACATTTTCAGCCTGTCTGTTTTTGGGGTTAAGCAAAATTAACACAGCCACAACCCCAGCAATTATCGCTACCCAGCTGAAGGTAGCCAAAGTGGTGTGTCCTTCTAATCCGAGATACAAAAACTTGTAATGTGCCAGCTTGGCTGGAATTTGACTGTATCCGGCAGTAAACACCTTACAGATGACTATGAAAAGGTGAAGAGACATAGCATAAACAACAATCTTGGCTAAGGCCTGAATAGATTCCTTGCCTGGATCCCATTTAGCAAACATTTTTACTGCAAGCCCCAGAAGTATCAGCAGGGCCGGACCAGCAGCAAAAGCAGACGCCAGAAATGAGGGAGCCATGACCGCGGTCAGCCAGAAATCACGGCCGGGAAGACCGGCATAAAGAAATGCGGTTACAGTGTGAATACTCACAGCCCATGGTATGGACAGATAAATAAATGGCTTGATCCAACCCGGAGGAGCCACCTGCTTACGCTCAGCCTGAAGAGTTACCCAGCCGATGAGCAGATTGAGGAACAGGTATCCGTTAAGAACAATCATGTCCCAGAACAGAATTGAATTGGGAGTGGGGTGAAGAAGTACATTCATAAGTCTCTGTGGCTGACCAAGGTCAACCACAATAAACAGAAGACACATGCTCACCGCGGCAATAGCCAGGAACTCACCAAGAATCAGCATTCTGCCGAAGGCCTTGAAGTTGTGCAGATATTTTGGAATCACCATCATTACGGCTGATGCTGCCACCCCGACCAGGAAGGTAAACTGGGCAATATAAAAGCCCCAGGATACGTCACGGTTCATTCCTGTGATTGACAAACCCTGGTCAAGCTGCATCATGTAGGCACCGGCGCCTACTCCTATGATAGCCAGCAGAAAAACCAGCCATCCCCAGTAAATAATATTTCCTTTTAAAGCTTTTTCAAGCATCTTACACCCCTTATATTAGATAATAAATGTTGGGCCCAGTGCCCAGTTTGGGTTTGCGGACCAGGGAATATCTCTTTTTCAGGGCCTTGCTGACATCTGATGAGGAATCACCAAGATCGCCAAAAAGAATAGCCCCTTCCGAAACCTCGACGCAGGCAGGCATTTGCCCTTTATCCAGGAGGTGGGCGCAGAATTCACATTTTTCCACTACTCCTTTGGTTCTTGTGGGATAATCCGGATCTATCTCTTTTAGAAACTTTCTTGGATCACTGAAATTAAAACTTCTGGAACCATAAGGACATCCAGCCATGCAGAACCGGCAGCCTATGCATCTGTGAAAATCCATGAGAACTATACCGTCCGGTCTTTTGAAAGTAGCCTTGGTAGGACAGACTTTGACGCATGGCGGATTATCACAATGATTGCAAAGGGTGAGAAAAGGCTTCTTAGCCATATTGGTCAGATTGGGGTGAGACTGATCATAAAATAGATTTTTAAAAGGCTCTATCCAGATCCATTTAATCTCCTGCTTGGAATCAATCTCAGGAACATTATGCAGGGTGTGACAGGCGTCAATGCATTTGTTCATAATTTCCTTGGTTATCTTCTCTGTATCAACGGCCATGGCCCATTGTGTGGCTTTAAGCTTTTTACTATCCTTGTAAAAGAGCTTTGGTCCGGCTTCTGTAGCCGCGTCTGCCAGGGAAGGACAAACACTCCAGCCAATGGCAGCCGCCCCGGCAATGGCCATAAATTTTCTTCTGCTGCTTTTCATTTATTCAACCCCCTCTGGCTCTATATGACAATCCCAGCAGTAAGGATCCACTGCGGCTGCATCATGGCAGCGGTCACAGAATTTTTCCTTATCATCATGACAATCCATGCAGGTTTTGGTCAGGCTTACGGCATATTTTTCACCGGTCAGTGTACTCTGGTATTCACTGTAACCATCCCGGACATATTCATCCCGCCATTTGTTGAGCATTGCCATGTGCTCCGCTCTCATAAATTCCGCGCTTTCCACACAATTCTCCTGATCTTCTGGCATAACCAGTTCAGGAGCAGTGTAAGCCGCGCTGCCGATATTAAACCAGAACGGAAAAGTTATGATCAGGAAAAAAATAATTAATCCCGGCACAATTTTATTAGCATGGTACATTATTCTTCCTCCTTACCTGGAAGTGGTTCAGCCCGTAAATCAGTTTCCCGCTCATTCTCTCCGGGTGAGATCAGAGCGTTACCTACGAGTTCATGCACTCCGCATACCTGCACTCCCGGCACCCAGTAATCAACCATATTGGTCAAAGTTGCCCGGTCAATGGCGCAAATTGTGGAAAGTGTATTCACATCATGCCTGTCATGCACATACTTTACCGCGTTGGCCCTTGGCAGACCACCCATCATGCGGATTTCCTCGTTTTCACCCGCGTTGAGGCCTGCTCCGCCGCCGCAGCAGAATGTCTGTTCCCTGGTGGTCCCTTCAGGCATTTCAAAAAAGTTATTACAAACCTTGTTGATTACATATCTGGGTTCTTCAAGAAAACCCATGCCACGGGCAGGGTTGCATGAATCATGGAAGGTAGCCCGAATGTTGTCGTTACGGCTCTTGTCCAGTTTAAGTTTGCCATTTTTGATAAGATCTGCGGTAAACTCAACAATATGCACCATCTTGGTGGAAGCAGCGCTTTCAAACTTTGTTCCGGTTATGGGGGATACAGGCGTCTCAAGAAAATTCGCAGGTCCGTTCATGGTATCCATATACTGATGAATGACCCTCCACATATGGCCGCATTCTCCGCCCAGTATCCATTTAACGCCCAGGCGTTTGGCTTCCAGATACATCTTGGCGTTAAGGCGTTTCATCATTTCATGGGATGTAAACAGGCCGAAATTTCCGCCTTCAGATGCATAGGTGCTCCAGGTGATATCCATGCCGTACTCTTCTTTGAGATAATGGAAGAGAATGAGATATCCCATGCAGGTATATGTTCCCGGATCAGCAAACACGTCTCCGGAAGGGGTGACAAACAGATAATCCGCGCCGACCTTATTGAATGTGGGTTCAGGCCTGAATCCGCAGACTTCTTCTATATCGTCACAGAAAAAGTCGATCATGTCCTTGAAGGCATGGGGCTGAATTCCCAGATGATTCCCTGTACGAGTACAATTGGCCACAGGCTGGGCTATCCAGTCAATGTTAAGGCCCAGCAGATTCAAAAGCTCTCTGCCGATAATGGTAATCTCGGCCTGGTCTATTCCGTAAGGACAGTATATTGAACACCGTCTGCATTCAGTACATTGATAGTAATAGTACCAGATTTCCTTGATCACTTCTTCGGTGAGTTTACGCCCGCCTGCCAGACGTCCCAGGATCTTTCCAGCCTTGGTGATTTCTCCGCGGTATATGGACCTTAAGAGTTCGCCCCTTAATACTGGCATGTTCTTGGGATCTCCCGAGCCGATGAAAAAATGACATTTATCAGCACAGGCTCCGCATCTTACACAGACATCCATGAAAATCTTGAAAGATCTGAACTTGTCAAGCCTTTCCTTCATGCCTTTAATTATTATTTCCTGCCAGTTATCCGGCAGTTTCCAGTCATCATCCAGAGGATTCCATTTTCTGGGATTGGGCATGCCTACATATTTCAATGATTCAGGCCCACCTGCGTAACAGTATCTGCCTGGCTTAATCTCTGTGGGCACATCCATCCAGTCCTTCTGGGGCGGCTTATGACTGATGCCTTTGAACAGTGCATCCGGTTTTTGTATCGCCATTCTTATTTACTCCTTATTTTCAGCGTTTTCTGACGTCTCTTGCAAAGGCTTTACCACTGGCAGACCAGCCTCTACCATTTTTTCCCTGAACTCATCCTCGTATGCTTCATAAGAATGTACTTTGACCGGATAGTTCCAGGGATTCACGTGTCTGACCATTCTACTGTTGCCGGTCATATTTCTGGTGGGACTCAGGAATACTCCTCCCATATGCATGAGCTTGCTCAGAGGAAAATAAATGAGCAAAGCCGAAACCAGGAAAAGATGAATAAAGAAAATAATTCCTATCCCCTCAGGGGTTACGGGTCTGAGGGTAACCAGGCCCATGGTCAGCTCTTTCACAGCCATGAGGTCAGTCTTCACAAAATAGCGCATCATCATTCCGGAGATAATAATTCCCAGAATAAGGAAAAGTGGAAAGTAATCAGCAGGCAGAGATATGTAGCGAATGGCCGGCACAAAAAGTCTTCTGAGAAGAAGATAGGCCAGAGCCACAAGAATTACTACACTTGACAGGTACAAAGCCGGGGCTCCGATCTGCAGCATACTGTCCAATTTGTCCAGTGCTTTAAAGGGATACGGAACAGGTTCCGTAAAAAAACGCATATGACGAATAACAATTACCAGAAATGTGTAGTGAAAAAGAATGGCGAAAAGCCACAGCCATTTGCTGGAAGAATAGGCTACCCTGGGACCTTCATGTAAATCCACTTTGGTATTGCGGAAAAGAGAGCGGAAGAGAAATACCTCAAAAAACATCCTCCCAAGAACACCTTTGGTGCTGGATGGATTCTCAATTTTGTTCTCTTTGATCCAGGGAAGAGACTTTCCCTGCCCGCAGGTTGTGGTGATGTTGAAGGGAACCGGGGACTTGCCCCACCCTGCTACCCTGAGCACAAAACCCACAACAAAAACCAGAATCGCCAGATATGGAATAATCACCCCGAAAAGGTATTCCATACCCAGGACTCCGGCACCGAACATGGCCAGGAGAGTCAGGGCAAATACCAGAAACATTGAATAAATCGCTTTCATGTGCTGCTACCTCACTTAAAGATTGAACATTATCCTAAAAAATTATTCAACGGCTTTTGCCAAAAGATTGGCTTTTTCCAAAAGCTTATGGGTTCTGGAATTGGTAAACTCGGCCTTTTGCTTCCAGAGCTGCTCCCTGCATCTCATATATACATCAAATGAAAGATTCAGGAGCCACTCCAGGGTATCCAGAAAATCCAGCCAAGACGTGTAAAGATCATTTTTGGCAATGTCATTGCCGCATACCTGCCAGACAGACTGCTTGAGCATGGGCACAAAACAGACGGCATCTGAAGGTGCAAATCCCTGCACTGCCCTTACTCGCACTACCTCATCAACATACTTTACAATCCTCTCCGGATCAGGTTCATTTAACAGTTCGTCAAGAATCTTCTCAAGATTGAGTCGAAACCTGTGCCCGACAGGATTGGCAAATTGACCACTACTGCCTCTGAAAAATCGAGCTGACTCATCAGGATATGTATCTGTAAACATCTTGATCCACAGATTCAGAATTTGACTTTTTTTCTCTTTCAATAATATATCTAATTTCATTTTTGATCTTGCTGATCTTTCAGCTTGTTGAATAAATTTTTAAATAGTTTCCATCTGGAAAGTCTTTCTTTAAGGAAAAAACCTTAAACACAGAGTCAAGTTCTCAGAACAACATAAAATCAGGGTAATGCCCATAGAATAACCAACTCACAGGTTAGTCGCGGAATGGTAACGCTGAGCAAACTCAATCGCATACAGCAAAGACAATTAAACGGACAGAATCTTTAAGACTCAGTCATTATCTACTTTTGCATATGAAAAAGATGAAGCTCTCTTAAATCAGCTACTGCCCATCGTCAAGACAATTTGAGAAAAAAATAACAAGAAAAACTTAACATTATAGATTAAATTTCAATACGTTATATTAAAATAAATAAATTTAATGTGCGCAATG
>JBHEPK010000064.1:6856-10474 GCA_046260325.1 Desulfonatronovibrio sp. | reverse complement strand
CCCGAATTCATTTTCAATGTATTTTTTTATCTCATCCCTGGTTCTGCCCTGCCTGGCCAGAAAAATACCCGCTGCTGTTGCCTGCCCGCCCTTGATGCCTTCTGGATGGTTATGAGTGATCTCTGAAAATTCTCTGGCTTTCTTAAGTACAGTGTCTAAGTCATCATAGGCAAACCCCACAGGGCTTATGCGCATGGCTGCACCGTTTCCCCAGCTGTTGTAAGGACCGAGTTCAGGGCTTTGAGCCCATTGCCTGAAACTTCCTCCATAACCTGCTCCCGGGTACCATTTATAAAACAGCCTCATGTTTTCATCATAAGGCGTTCCAGTCATTATGGAATCTGCCAGGGCCACGGTCAGGACGCTGTCGTCAGTAAAAGAGTTTTGCGGGGTGAACAACTCAAAATTCTTGGTCTTAATGTTGTTCCATTCGAAAACAGACCCGACAATATCTCCGGCAATTGCTCCAATCATTTACTATTTCTCCTTTTTATCAAATATTTTGGTGACTGTTAACCACATTTTTGTACTTTTGGATAAAGCCCTCATGCAGGTTGTCAGAATATAGTCCTGATACATAACCCCTGTCAAAGCCCTTGAATTTTAATAAAGAACCCCTTATTCCACTCAAATTATAACCTGTTGCAACATTTTACATGCATGGACGTAAATTCAAATCTGGAGAATATTTCTTATGAATAAATTATGGTCAACCTTTGAAAACAAGCTTTCCCAGGTTAGAGACAAGATGTCGGACATTGTATTCAAGGAAAGGACGATTGATGTTTCAGAAAATGCCATTAACAAGCTTATCCAGACGGATGAAAAGTTTTCCAGCAAGCTTAAGGAAAAAGGACTTTCCAATGTTCGTCTACAGGTAAAAGATAACAAGATTGTTGTTACGGGGATACTGGAAAAGCATGTCAAGGACGCCGCCTTTACTGTTGAGCTGCGCCCTGAAAAAATCATCTGGACAAAAGAAGAGCAGACAATTTTCATGAAAATGCTGGATTATGATCTTAAGATGGAAAAAGGCGGTTACTTCAACCTGGTTAAACTTACCATGGTCAAAATGATTATGGCTGTATTCAAGGGGGAAAAGGTTCTTAAGTATGTCAACATAGATACCGAGGATGATCTTATAAAAATTAACCTTAAGGATGTTAACCACAATATCCGCAAAGTTGTTCAGTCCATAGAACTTAAACAAATCGAATGCTTACCCGGAACTTTATCTTTAACTATTCTGCCCAGGCCGGATATCGCAAGAGAACATCTCATGCTGGTCAAAGACTGGGTAACGAAAAAAGTAAAAAGATAACACACCTATTCAACATATTTTTTTAACTTTATATGCAATAAAATCTTGAAAAAGTTTTCACAAACGTTTAGCTGACTGCACTCAAGCAAGGAATTACTCCCTGTGAGACAGGGTTTGACCTTTGCAGCATACTGAATAGTTCAAGATTTATTAACTTTTAATGCAAAAGGAGCATGAAAATGCTTAAAAAACGTGAACAATGGACAACAAGTCTCGCGTTTATCCTCGCTGCGGCAGGATCAGCTGTAGGCCTGGGAAACATCTGGAGGTTCTCCTATGTTACCGGTACAAACGGAGGAGCTGCTTTTGTCCTGATCTATCTTCTGGCGATAATCATTATTGGCTATCCCCTGGTAATGACTGAAGTAGGTATCGGCCGAAAAACCCAGAAAAATCCCATTGGCGCTTTCTGGTCCATGGCTCCCAACACACCATGGTGGCTTGTTGGTGCCATGGGGGTTACAGCTGGTTTTGTTATTTTATCATTCTACTCCATTGTAGCTGGATGGGCACTGGCATATATTTTCAAATCCCTGTCCGGTTTTACACCTGACATGGATTTTGCCAACACATTTGTAGGCCATATAACCAGTGTCTGGCCCCCCATCATCTGGCACGCTATATTCATGGGCCTGACCCTTGCAATAATTGCTTCCGGTGTAGTCAAGGGAATACAACGCTGGGTAACGATACTCATGCCTGCGTTGTTCATCATTCTTCTTATTCTTGTTGTAAGATCTGTAACCCTTGAAGGTGCTGCTGCAGGTATCTCCTTTTATCTGACCCCGAGGTTTGGCGATGTCACTGCTCAAACATTTCTCGCGGCAATTGGTCAGGCCTTTTTTACACTCAGCCTGGGAATGGGAGCAATGATTACATACGGTAGTTATTTAAAAAAATCAGAACCAGTCCCAACAAACGCAGCCTGGGTAGTTGGTCTGGATACATCCATTGCCATTATTGCAGGGTTTGCCATTTTTCCGGCTGTATTCGCCCTTGGTTTTGATCCTGCAGCCGGTCCTGGTCTGGCTTTTATCACTCTGCCTGCAGTTTTTGCAGAGCTTCCAGCAGGTTCTCTTTTCGGCTTCCTGTTTTTCCTGCTTCTTGCTGTGGCAGCCCTGACTTCAGCTATTTCCCTGTTAGAAGTCGTTGTAGCCTGGTTGGTGGATGAAAAAAACTGGTCCAGGACAAATGCTTCCTTATTCATGGGAGTAATCATTTTCTTCATGGGTATCCCCTGTACACTGGGATACAATCTGTTTTCTGATGTCAGCTTTCTTGGAATGGATATACTTGATACCTATGATTTTATTGCCAGTGATATTCTTTTACCACTTGGCGGATTGCTGACAGCTATTTTTGCAGGATATGTCTGGACTTCTTCTAAGGCCCGCGATGAGATGAATAAGCCAGAGTGCAGAATTTTTGTGGGCTCATGGTATGGATTTCTTATCAAGTATATAGCACCTGTAGCTATAGGGGTAATCCTGATAATCGGTCTTTATCAGAAACTTTTCTCATAGAGGAATTACCTCATAAATTACTACTATCCAAAAAGCCCGCCTCGCAGCGGGCTTTTTTTTGTTATCGGGCTGGAAAACCAGACTCTGTTTCTTTTGTTTATTCGCATTGCAAGCAATCATGTTTTAAGTTAGTCAATAGTATCTGTTCGCCATATTTTGAATCAACTCTTATATTGCTCAATTTTGGAAAGGATAACCTTAATGAGTCCTGAATCCTCTGATAATTCCAATACTCTTGTTTATGTGGTCAATGATGATCCCACACAGGTTGCATATCTCTTATGGCTGCTTAAAAATAATGGATTTAATGTCAGAGGTTTTCAAGGTGCTGAAGAAACACTCAAAGTCCTTTCCACCAAGGAAATCCCTGACTTAATAGTTACAGACCTTAATATGCCCGGCATGGATGGCTGGCGTTTCTGCCGGGCAATAAGATCCCACGCCCATAATCATCTTAATCATATCCCTATACTGGTTGTTTCAGCGACATTTGCCGGTGAAGTAAACCAGCGCTTAGCAACTGACATGGGGGCCAATGGTTTTATGTCTGCACCTGTGGACGGGGAAAAATTTATTGAGGTAATCAATTCCCTTGTTTCTGGAGATGGAATTCAGTCTTTACCCAATGTTTTACTGGCAGGTCATGACCAGAAAATATTTTATCAGCTAAGAGAAGTCCTTGAATCCCGTGGCTACCATGTTGAACTGGTAAGTTCTGAAAAAGACTGCACAGATAAATTTAATTTAAACCTTTATGATATTGCCGTCCTCGAC
>JBHEPK010000064.1:0-6846 GCA_046260325.1 Desulfonatronovibrio sp. | reverse complement strand
CTTCAGCCTGCTTATTCATAATCTGCGCAGTCTTCGCAATGAAACTGCCCTTATTGTGACTACGGATGATCCTTCGCAGGGCCTTCCTGTGGAATGGATCAATCACGGAGCTTCAGCTTACGCCCTGAGACCTTTTGATCCTCTATACATCCTTGATCTATGCTCACGGGTTAGACGGCAAAAAGCTCTGTTCACCATGGAAGAACTGCTTGAAAAAAGGACAAAAGCCCTCAAGGAAAGTGAACACAGGTACAGATCCCTGTTTCAGAACAATCATTCAGCAATGCTCATTATTGATCCTGATACTGGACAAATTGCCGAAGCCAACCAGGCAGCAGCAAAATATTATGGCTGGTCGGTTAATGAGATTACTTCCATGAAAATTTCAGATTTGAATATACTTTCCCGGGAAGAAGTACTTGCGGAGATGGAAAAGGCTGAAAAAGAATCCATAAGCCAGTTTTATTTCAAACATTGTCTGTCCTCAGGTGATATCAGGGATGTGGAAGTATTCAGCGGTCCCATTGTCATTGAAGGAAAATCAATGCTTTATTCCATCATACACGATATTACCAGAAGAAAGCAGATTGAGCAGGAACTTATCCAGAGCAATATGGATTTAAAAATGGCTGAAGAAGTTGCCGGTATGGGCAGTTGGAAATATGACCCTGAAAATGATGTTTTTACTGGTTCTGACGGTTTTTTACGGATAATGGGTAACAGGAATCTTAAACAAATATGTTTTAAAGAGTTTCTTAAGCTTGTTCATATTGAAGATCAGACCGAAGTATCCCGGGTCTGGGAAAATGTTCTCAATTCATACCAATCCTTTGATTTTGATTTTCGACTTGCTGTAAACCAGAGAATCAAATGTCTGAGAATGGTTGGCGCAGCCCAGACCAGCTTAGACGGACGAAGCGTTTCTGCCATGGGCATGATAATGGACATCAGCGAGAAAAAAGCCCTGGAGCTTAAGAAAAAACAGCAGCAGGAACACCTGGCCCAGGCGTCAAAAATGGCTGCTCTGGGTACTCTTGTTGCCGGGGTGGCTCATGAAATAAACAACCCCAACAATCTTATCATGCTCAACACCCCTATTCTTGAAAAAGTATGGAAAGATTCCCTCCCTGTTCTTGAAGCCCACCAGTGTACTGACACAGAATTCCGAATTGCCGGACTTCCATTTAATGTGATGAAGGATTACACAGCTCGATTATTTTCCGGAGTTAAAGAAGGCAGCACCAGGATAAGCAAGATTGTATCTGAACTTAAGGATTTTGCCAGACAGTCTCCTTTGGATATGAGCAGATACGTTGATATAAATGAGGTTGCTGAGTCGGCTCTGACCCTGGTTCAAAAAACCATGTCCAAGTTTACGGATAACTTCAGCCTGAACCTCCAGTCAGATCCCCCATTAATTCTTGGGGATTTCCAAAAACTGGAACAGATTGTGGTCAATCTGCTTATTAATGCTGGACAGGCCCTTGATAACAAGTCCCAGGCTGTATCTTTAAAAACATTTCATGATATTGAACAAAAATCAGTTGGTTTTAAAGTCATTGATCAGGGAATCGGAATACCTGCAGAAAATATGAAAAGGATTTTTGATCCTTTTTTCAGTACAAAGCGTGAAACTGGAGGAACAGGACTGGGACTGGCCATTTCATCATCCATTATTCAGGATCATCATGGACAGATGTATATTGAGTCAACCCCGGGCCAAGGCACGGAAGTAACTGTCATGCTCAAACTGCCCCACGCGGGTGAGTAACAAATTTTTATTGCCATGAACATGAACACCAAGATTCCAAACCAGGGCATTTACATTGTTGATGATGAAAAAAGCCTGTTAGACAGTCTGTTTATTACCCTGAAGACTGAAGGCTTCAACGATATCGAGGTTTTCAATAATGGTCAGGAAATAATCGACGCCCTGCCGCAGCTTCATTGCAGAGTTCTGCTTCTTGATCTTTTCATGCCCCGGATTCATGGAGAACAGATACTTGAGCAGGTAAGCTTTCAATGTCCTGAAGTACAGGTTATCGTCATAACAGGAATCAATGAAACTGAAACAGCTGTCAGATGCATGAAAAACGGTGCTTTTGACTATCTGGTAAAACCCATAGACACTCAAAGGTTGATTACCACGGTGCGCCGGGCCCTGCATCATTACACACTTGTAAACCAGAATCTGCTTCTCAAAAGCAAGCTTCTAACCGGTGATTTGGAAAACCCTGATCATTTTTCTGAGATCATTACTGCTGATTCCAAAATGAAATCCCTTTTCAATTATATGGAGGTTATTGCTCCAAGTCCTGATCCTGTCCTTATAACTGGAGAAACAGGCACAGGAAAAGATCTGGCGGCAAAGTCCATCCATAAGGCAAGCAAGTGTAATGGCCCATTCATAAGTCTGAATTCAGCCGGACTTGATGACAATGTTTTTGCTGATACCCTTTTTGGTCATGTCATGGGAGCTTTTACTGATGCCAGAGAAACAAGAAAAGGCTTAGTGGAGCAGGCAGGGGAAGGCACCCTTTTTCTCGATGAAATTGGTGACCTGACGCAACCATCGCAGTTAAAACTCCTTAGTCTCATTCAGAACAAAACCTATTATCCCCTTGGTTCTGATATTTCTAAAAAATCCAAAGCCAGAATAGTAGCTGCCACCAACAGGGATCTGACCCAAAGTATCAAAAAAGGACAGTTTCGAAGGGACCTTTTTTACAGGATCAATACCTATCATGTCCACCTTCCGCCATTGCGGCAACGTTTGGACGACATTCCTCTTCTTGCAGAACATTTTCATCACGGTGCCTGCGCTGACCTGAAAATCGATGAAGAAAAGATGAGCAGCAGCCTTATTGAAGTCCTCAGACAATATGACTATCCAGGTAATGTTCGGGAATTGAGATCTCTAATTTATGGATCTCTGGCCAGAGGAGGCTTAGAAGTTCTGGAAAAAGAACTGTGTCGGCTCCTGGGAATTAAATTTCCAAAAAAAACTGCACAGAAAACCCCAGGCCAACTTAAAAACCGGGGATTTTCAGACCCGTTGCCAACCCTTGAACAGGCTTCGGAAATGCTCATATCACTGGCTTTGAACAAGTCAGATGGGAACCAGTCCAATGCTGCTAAAATATTGGGGATATCAAGACAAGCTCTGAATCAGCGTTTAAAAAAACTTAATGCCAAGTAGCCAAGATTAAGTAAAGCCGCTCGCAGTTAATCTGTATGACTTAGCTGTATTATGCTGAATTTGTTGCATAAACACTTTAGATTACTTGTAATCAATCATTCTATTTTTTAATGTAGACAGTAATTTTTATACTTTAAAATACAACAGGAGGAAGACAGATGAAAAACATCAAGTTAGGGGTCAAGTTACTGGGCGGATTTATTATTGTCGCCATGATCGTCCTTATTGTAGGATTTTTCGGCTGGAGAGGAGCCAACAACCTGACCGGCCATATCGAGGAAATTGGCGAGGTCCGCCTGCCAAGTATAGACAGTCTGCGTGAAGTTGAAAAGGAATTTGAAACTGTACGCGTGGCCATACGAACTCTGCTCAGCCCGCAACTGACCTTAGAGGACAGGCAACGCCAGTATGACAACATTGCCGCGGCCAGGCCCAAATATCAGCACGCTCTTGAGGTATTCGAACCCCTGCCCCAGACCAGTGAGGAAGAGGCCATCTGGAGAGAATTCAATCCCTCCCTGCAGGCATTGGCAGAAGTAAACAATAAGTTTTTTTCTATGACTACAAAATTCAGTTGGATTTGACCGCCTGTGCTTTAATTTGAGTCAACAATTTATTGATTTTCCCGGGCAAGTCTTTTTGCTTGATTACTGATCTAAATGCGGACAATATTTTATCGCTATCATCTTGATATGTCTTCCTTTCGATGCTCAGTTTTCTATGCAAGGCAGCAAATAGTTCTTCAAGGTTGGAGTTTCCGTTAAGCAGTAACTCCATATATTCCGGATTGTCCAGATTTTTAACCAACGGGGTGTCAGCAAGCATTGTCCGCAGAGGGCGGCGCAAGGAATTGTTTCCGGTTTTTCGGCGATATGCGTTGCGTATGAACCTGAACAACTGCTCGATGATATTATTGGTTCGTTGGGGATAGACTGTGACAGGCCCGTTTGGTGTTTTCACAGTAATAGGATCAGCAAAAAGCTTCTCGTGATATTTGTCAATCTGCTGGCCCATCTTTTGACATAGATTATCATGGCTAAAATGAGGATTATTTTCCAACTGGCTTCTGAATGTCTCTACCTCTTGGCGGATGGTGGACATTGATTCCAGGCAACCCTCATCATTGAGACCTTTGTTATCTTCCTCCAGGGCGATGCGCATGGCTTTTCGAAGGTCATCAAAGATTTCAGTACGCCACCGCAGTTCTTCTATAGATGCATGGAGTTCAGGTATTGCAGCCAATTGTGACACTTTTTTGATCAATCTCAGGAGTTCCTGTTGACCATTGTCTGCAAGGCTGGAAGTCTGTTTAACAAGTTCAGGTAGAGCTTGGTCCAACTGCAGTATTCTCTCAGCAAACTCAAGCAGCGGTCGATCAAAAGGGAAGCCGTAACCATGGCCACACTTTTTACCCTGTAATGCCCAATTCGCCAAGGTGTAGGCAGAAGCCACAGGTATCAGGACTGTTTCTTTGGGAGGCTGCAGACCTGAAAAGACCCTGGCCAACTGGAGCATATCCTGCTCATCTTTGCGCAAGATTTCAAGAAGTTGCCGGACCAATGTGCATAAATCCTTAGTGGCGGCGTGCTTGCGCAACAGGTTTCTAAGCTTTGAATAAGCTGGTTCAAGCAGGTCTTTACCGATATCTCGCAGGAAGTGAAAGTGGCAAATAAAGTCAGGCAAACCGGGAAAGACCTCCTTTATCGCTTTGCTTATGCCGGTTCCCATATCGCGTACGCAGGCTGTTGGTTGGCCATATATGTTCTGAATATTCTGCAGAAAAGGTATAATATGCTCAGCCTTTTCCCCGGGTAGTTTGATGTTGGCCAGGACAAACTTGCTCAGGCTGTCTATTGCGCTCATGAGTGTCGGGGCATCCCCTTCGTGGGTAGCATCAATATGCAGAACATATCCCCCGGCCATCTGCATTTTCTGGCGAATGGCCGGGGCAACCTGAGCATGCCCCAAGGCCAGGTAAAAAATGAACTTGCGTCCCAGGTAGGCGATTTCAGATATGCTAAGGCTGACATTTTGCAACAGCAGTTCGCTCTGGACCTCTTCAAGAGTTCTGTATCTTTTGAACAATGACTGGCCGACAAACACCAGAACATCAAAGCCGACGTTGGAACCGCTTGGGACCATGCCGAGCAATAGGTCACTGGCATAAACCTGGTTGCAGCTTTTACACAGCAGCAAAGTCTCATGAGCAACAAATGGTCCGGTCATGCTCCGCACATTTTTCTGCCTGGTCTTTTGAACATGCAGCGGATGACTGCAGGTGCAGTTTTTATGCTCCGGCACAAAACGCACCAGCGGGGGTTCTGGAAACAAAGCCGCAGGAGATACCTCACGCAATAAGCGCATCAGGCTAAGTTGCAAGACCTTCAGGGCCAGTGCAGCGCATTGTGCAGAGTTTTTTTTAGACCGTGCTGCTCGAAGAACTTTTCTATCTGGACTGCCTTGACGCTCACGTTTCTTGTTTTTTGCATGGTCTTGGCCAATTGTTCGAAGCTGATCTGCGGATTGCGGATAAACTCTGCCAGGATCAAGACAGCAATTTCTGCCGGCAGCAGCTTTGAATGTACATTCAAGCTTTCCCAGCCTTTGAGCTGGTTGTCTGCAACTCTGGCATCCTGGGCAAAGTAAACAAAAGAGCGTCCGATTTTTTCCCGTTGCAGCTTTCCATTCCGGTATAGCTGGACCAGAACAGAGTGGCATCTGCAGCGAAGCTTTTCTCCCAAATCTTCGGCGCTCATTCCCACAGGACTTTTGGTAACCAGTCTGACCATGGTATTGTTTAGGTTGCCAGCCCTGGAAAAGCCTATGTCGTCTGAGAACCACAATCCATCCAGATTGAACTTGGGCACATGGTGAAGAGTATACCATTTGCCATTATGGGAGAAACTCCTGTAATATCCAGATATGCTCAGGTAGCGCTGGATAGATCTGGCCGAACAGCAGAATTGATCTGCGAGAGTTTCAAGCTGCCAGCAGGGCTGTTCTGAAAACAAAGGAGCAAGCTTTTGAACCGTCTGATTTTGAGCAAGCATGATAGTTTCCTGTCGTAGTATTGCATATAATTGTACGCTAACGCTTTACGTGCAATACTATGACAGCGTTCAACTCAAATATCAAGTGCATATCTTGTCTGCTTCAAAGTAAATGCCAGGATATATCTTTATATATTTTGATTATTTATATGCATCACGAAAAAATGACGACGATTAAGGTTACACAAAAAAAGATGTCAGGGTATAGCATCATCTAATCATGTAACATCCTGAAATTTAAAGATCCAACTGAATTTTGTAATCATAGGAGCTTTTATTCGATGATTTTTCCAGCGGCGGGCTTACAGGCAATATTCCCGGACAGATCAAGCAGGCTTACGCTGTAGAGAGAGTAAGACAGGAAGCGAACACCAGAAAGATGCGTATCGTAGAAAAACCCACCCAGAACGGCATTCAGCTGACCTTAAGCACATAATTCCCCAACAAATATAAAGGAGGCTCCTCATGGCCAAGAAAATTATCGTGGAAATCGATAATGATGGAGAAGTACGTCTGGAGACCAGAGGCTACAGCGGCTCTGTGTGTCTGGAAGAATCCCAGTTTTTGAAGGATCTGCTGGGAGAAGAAACGTCCAGG
>JBHEPK010000063.1:0-10504 GCA_046260325.1 Desulfonatronovibrio sp. | reverse complement strand
AGTCAGTGCTGTGTGTCAGAATGTTTTTTCCAATTATGATACGGACATTTTTAGAAAATTTATCGATTTTATGGCTGATATGGCAAAAGTTGCTTATGGTGACAGCGAAGAAAGCGATGTAGCGCTTCGGGTTATAGCTGACCATGCCAGGGCCGCAGCCTTTATGATTGCCGATGGTATTCTGCCTTCAAATGAGGGACGCGGCTATATACTGCGAAGGCTTATTCGCAGGGCTTACCGTTTTGGTCGAAGCATCGGTATGCAGGAGCCTTTTCTTTACAAGGTTGCCCAGGAAGTAGTCAGAACTATGAATGGGGCCTATCCTGAACTTTTGGAAGTAAGGGATTTTATGGCCAGGGTGATTACAGAAGAAGAAGAGCGTTTTGCCGGAACCCTTGAAAAGGGGCTTGTCCTTCTTGAAGAGGAAATGAAGAAAACAAAAGATCAGGGCAGTCCAGTTATTTCTGGTGAAGTGGCCTTTAAACTCTATGATACCTATGGTTTTCCTTTGGATATTGTTAATGATATCTCAGAAAAAAATGGTTTGAGTGTTGATGAGTCGGGCTTTAATGAGCTCATGTCTCAGCAGAGAGAAAGGGCCAAGGCAGCCTGGAAAGGCGCAGAGCAGGACAGTCTCTTTGCTTCTTTGATGTCTGCTGCAGGCAGTGATGAACTAAGAGTTGAATTTGTAGGCTATGCTCATTTGAAGTCTCAAGGCAGGATAAGTTTTTTACTGGATATCAATGGCAAGCCTGTAAAAGAACTTGTTGAGGGTGAGACAGGATGGTTAGTGTCGACATCTACTCCCTTTTATGGAGAATCAGGCGGGCAGGTAGGTGATAAGGGAAGGATATCTTCTCAAACCGGCCAGGCCAAAGTTGAAGATACACGTAAGCCCCATAGTGAAATAATTGTCCATCATGTGAAGGTAACCAGAGGAAAGCTAAAACAGGATCAGGAAATCAGCCTGAAAGTGGATGACGGCAAAAGAGTTTCCATTGCCAGAAACCATACAGCTACCCATCTTCTGCATTCTGCTTTGCGCCGTGTCCTTGGTGAACATGTACGCCAGGCTGGTTCCCTGGTGGAAGAAAACAGACTCAGATTTGATTTCACGCACATAAAATCTCTGAGCAAAGAAGAACTTTCCAAGATTGAAGATGATGTTAACGCGGCAATATTATCGGATATTTCCGTACAAACTATGGAAATGGATCATGAGCATGCGGTGGAAAAAGGGGCACTGGCCCTTTTTGGAGAAAAATATTCAGACAAGGTAAGAGTGGTTTCCTTGGGAGATGTTTCCATGGAGCTTTGTGGTGGAACTCACCTTGAGTCCACAGGCCAGGCAGGAAGCTTCTGTATCCTCAGTGAAGGGGCAGTTGCCTCTGGAGTACGAAGGATTGAGGCTGTGACAGGCTGGGAAGCATTAAGGTTCTGGCAGAAAAACCGTCTGAAACTTGAAAGTCTCCAGGACATGTTCAAGGTCGGTACTGATCAGGTTGTGGACAGGATTATTGCTCTGCAAAGCCAGATTAAAGAGCTGTCTAAGGAAAACAAAACCCTCAAGCAGAAACTTTCATCAGGCACTGGAAAGCAGCTTGCCTCTGAGTCCAGAGACATATCCGGCATTCAGGTCATCGCCCAGAAGGTTGATGATACAGATATGAATGGTCTGCGAAAGCTAATGGATGATATCCGTTCCAAAATGAAATCCGGCATTGCCATGCTTGCTTCTGTTGATAAAGATAAGCCTTCGCTGCTCATATATGTCAGTAAGGATCTGCATGAAAAATTCACTGCTCCTCAGTTGATTAAAGAGGTAGCTGCTGAAATCAAAGGCAGCGGCGGCGGCCGGCCTGACTTAGCACAGGCAGGAGGATCGGATCCCAAGGGACTGGATAAGGCTCTATTGAAACTTGAAGAGATTTTGTCAAAAAGCTAACAGTTCACAGCTTGCCTGATTGCCGCTTTGGACAGGAAAGGTTTTCAGAGGATTGTTGTTAAGAGTGCAGAGGGTCTGTTATACAGAAAGATTGATCATTGGATGTGAATATTCAAGGGGAGCCTGGTACTGCTTAGCATAAGAGGTGGCCGCGGTTTTAGGCTGAAGAGGCCCGTAGTGATGATTGGAATGAAATCTTGAAAGGGATTTTATTTCCTGGGCCTGATGCATCTCATGGAGAAATTTTTTGTCAGATCTCGCAGATTGGCTTGATGGTTCAACCTGAATGTCTTGTGACTGATACTCTATTCCGAATCCTTTCCATTTAAAGCCAAAGCTTTTCTGGATGGAATCTACCTTTGGTTCAGCTGAGTAGGATTTACGCCCTGAGGTCTTTTTGTCCACTAAGGCGTATTGCTGAACAGGATTATGAAAGTTGGAACTGATAGTTTGAGTCATGTCATTCTTGGGTTTTTTAAAAAACTGATAATAATATATAACTCTTTTACATTCCCAGGCAAGCTTTTTTTATATGGCAAGCCCGGGATTTTCAGGATGCTATGCTTAACAAAATACTAAAAAAACGAATACTCATTCCTGACAGGGTTAGTGAGCTTACCATTTATGCTCCACATATTGCCAGAAATGCCAGGCCTGGAAATTTTGTGGTCTTGAGGCTGACAGAAAAAGGAGAAAGAATACCTTTGACCATTGCTGACAAGGACCCTGAAAAAGGGGTTATTGTCATAGTATATCTGGTACTTGGCAAGACCTCAGCTCTTCTGGAAACTTTTGGACAGGGAGATATCATTCTCGATCTTTGCGGTCCTCTGGGCAAGCCTACCGAGATCAGGAAGCAGGGGCAGGTCATTTGTGTGGGCGGTGGAACCGGAATCGCTGCCATGCATCATATTGCCAAGGGTAACTATGAAGCCGGCAATAAAGTCCTTTCTGTTATTGGGGCGAGAAGCAAGGACCTGCTTTTGTTCAAACCTGAGTTGGAGAAAATTTCTTCTAAGGTGTTTGTAGCCACTGATGATGGCAGCATGGGACATAAAGGTTTTGTTACTGAAGTTTTGCTGAAGTGCCTTAAAGAGAATCCTGATGTTAAAGAAGTTGTTGGGGTGGGCCCTGTTCCCATGATGAAGGCAGTGGCCAAGGTTACTGCTGATTTTGATGTAAAAACTGTGGTCAGCCTCAATTCCATAATGGTTGACGGGGTAGGTATGTGCGGTGCATGCAGAGTCAGTGTTGGCGGTGAAACAAAATTTGCCTGTGTGGACGGACCGGAGTTTGATGCGGCCAAAGTGGACTTTGATGAGCTGACGATGAGACTGAACGCTTTCAAGTCACAGGAAGAATTATCAATGGAAGTATTTAAAAAGAAGACAGATTAGATGATCAAAAAGAAAAAAACCAAAATCAAACCCAGATTAAGCATGCCCATGCGCGATGCTGTTCAAAGGGGCAGGATATTTTCTGAAGTAGCGCTTGGCTATGATCAGGATCAGGCAGTGGCCGAGGCCAAGAGATGTCTGCAATGCAAAAAAGACACATGCAAGACAGGATGTCCTGTGGATGTGGACTGCAAATCGTTTATCCGCCTTGTGGCTGAAGAAAATTTTCAGGAAGCCTTCAAGGTTATCAAGGATACCAACAGCCTGCCTGCCATATGCGGCCGTGTATGTCCTCAGGAAAATCAGTGTGAGGGCTCTTGCAAGCTTTCTCCAACCGGTCAGCCCATTGCCATAGGACGCTTGGAGCGTTTTGTTGCAGATAATTTTTATGCAAAAAATTCCTGTGAACAGGAAACAGGCTTTATGGAATGTGTCCTGCCTGATGAGGATCTCAAGGTTGCAGCCTTTGGTTCAGGTCCAAGCAGTCTTACTTTGGCCGGATACCTATCTGCCAGGGGAGTGAAAGTAACAGTATTTGAAGCCCTGCATGAACCTGGTGGAGTGCTTGTCTACGGCATCCCAGAGTTCAGACTGCCCAAGTCTGTTGTCAAGAGAGAGGTGGATTCTCTCAAGCATCTTGGTGTGGAGTTCAAGTGTAATTTTGTCGGCGGCATGAGCGTCACCATTGATGAACTTTTTGCCGATGGTTATAAGGCCGTATTTATCGGGGTCGGAGCTGGTCTGCCCAGATTTATGAATTTGCCAGGTGAAAACCATGTTGGAGTCTATTCAGCAAATGAATATCTGACCAGAGTAAACCTTATGCATGGTTATAAATTTCCAGAGTATGATACTCCTGTTCCCAAAGGGGACAATGTTATTGTCATTGGCGGTGGAAATGTTGCCATGGACGCTGCAAGGACAGCCTACAGGCTGGGAGCATCCAGCGTTAAGGTCGTTTATCGCCGGACCAAAGGAGAAATGCCGGTTCGACTCGAGGAGCTGGAGCATGCCTTAGAAGAGGGAATTGAGCTTGAAATTCTTGCTTCTCCTGTTTCATTTTCCGGTGATGATCAGGGACATTTAAAAAGCGTTCTTTTGCAGAAGATGGAGCTTGGAGAGCCCGATGCCAGCGGCCGCAGAAAGCCTGTTCCCATTGAAGGGCAAGTCTACGAGCTGAAAACAGATATGGCAATAATGGCTGTGGGAACTGGTGCTAATCGTGTTCTGACTCAAACTACACCCCAGCTTGAACTTAATCAGTGGGGTAATATAAAGGCTGATCCTTCTACTGGTGAGACCAGCATGCCCATGGTGTTTGCAGGCGGGGATATTGTCACTGGCGCGGCAACAGTTGTGGAAGCAATGGGGGCGGGAAGGATTGCTGCCAGAGAAATCCTTCGTCGACTGAATAGTTTTTAATCAGGTTTAATAACGTATAGTGAAAAAATTTATATGACACAGGTTATCGGAGTTAAGTTCAGGGATCAGGGCCAGGTATATTATTTTAAGGCCAGTCCTTTTGTTGTTGAAAAGGGTGGATTCGTTATTGTCAAGACACAAGAAGGTCTGGGACTGGCTAATGTAGTTGTGGTAAGGGATTCGATTCCTGATGGATTTACTCCGGAGCAGCTCAAACCCATATTCAGATTAGCCAATGAAGAAGATATTCAGAGTCAGAAAGAAAATAAAGATCTGGGATCTGAAGCCTACAAATTATGTCGTGATTTTATAAGGACCCGTGAGCTTGAAATGAAGCTGGTAGATGTTGAGGTTTATTTTGATCGCAGCAAGATTGTTTTTTACTTCACAGCACCGGGCAGGGTGGACTTTCGTGATCTGGTCAAGGATCTGGTCAGGATTTATAAAACCAGAATAGAGCTGCGCCAGATTGGAGTCCGTCATGAAACTCAAATGGTAGGCGGTGTTGGTAATTGCGGGCAAATGTGCTGCTGTCGCAGGTTTATGCGTCAGTTTGAGCCTGTAACTATTAAGATGGCCAAGGATCAGAATTTGTTTCTCAATCCAGCGAAAATATCCGGCGTATGCGGCAGGCTGCTTTGTTGTCTGAATTTTGAACAGGAAAATTACTCCCGTTTTCAGAGAAAAATTCCTAAGCTTGGTAAACGCTTTAAGACAGATCAGGGTTATTTACGGGTAATAAGGGCTAATCTTTTCAGGGAATCTCTTACAGTTTTGAATGAAGAAGGGGTTGAAAAAGAAATTCCATTGCCCCAGTGGAATGAGCTCGTTGGAAAGCAGAACAGAAAAAAAGACACCAAGTAGCAGGAGGCAAATAATTTTGGATCCTTTTTTTATATCTACACCTATATATTATGTTAATGCCAAGCCTCATCTGGGGCATGCCTACACCACTATTGTGGCCGACAGCATAAGGCGCATTCATAAGCTGCAGAACCGTCAGACATTTTTTCTTACAGGAACGGATGAACATGGAGACAAAATTGTTGAAGCTGCTGCCAGTAATAACCAGACTCCAGAAGAGTATGTGGACAGTATAAGTTCTCTGTTCAGGGATACATGGCCCTGGTTAGAAGCCGGTCCTGATAAATTTATCCGCACCACTTACCCTGAGCATAAAAAATGTGTGCAGGAAGTTCTGCAAAAGGTTTATGATAAAGGGGATATATACTTTGGTGAGTACGGCGGACATTATTGTCTGGGCTGTGAACGCTTTTATACTGAAAAAGAGCTTGTGGATGGTTTATGCCCGGACCACTTGAAAAAACCAAAGTTTCTTCAGGAAAAAAACTATTTTTTCCGTATGACCAAATATCTTGAGCCTCTTAAGGAACATATTCTGAATAACCCGGATTTTATCAAGCCGGAAAGATATCGCAATGAAGTCCTGGGAATGCTTGGCGAAGAGCTGACGGATTTATGTATTTCAAGGCCTAAAAGCAGGTTGACCTGGGGAATTGAGCTTCCTTTTGACCGGCAATATGTGACCTATGTCTGGTTTGATGCCTTAATAAACTACATATCTGCGCTGGGTTGGCCCGAGGGCAGGGACTATAAGAAATACTGGGGCGGCGCGCACCATCTTGTAGCCAAAGATATCTTAAAGCCCCATGCTGTTTTCTGGCCCACAATGCTTATGGCTGCAGACATACCTCTTTATCAGAGTCTTCGGGTGCATGGTTACTGGACAGTCAGTGAGACCAAGATGTCCAAAAGTCTTGGGAATGTTGTGGAACCCATGTCTATGGTAGATAAATACGGTCTTCCTTCGTTCAGATATTTTCTTTTAAGGGAGATGCAATTCGGCTTGGATGCTTCTTTTTCCGAAGAAGCTCTGGTAGGAAGGTTAAACGCAGATCTGGCCAATGATCTTGGTAATCTGACCAACAGAGTCCTGTCTATGACCCATAAGTATTTCAAGGGGGAAGTTCCTATCCCATCTGAATTTTCAGAGATGGACAAGGAAACCATTGAACTTGGGCATGACTCTTTGAAAGATTATGTAAAATTGTTTGAAAACTTTGATTTTGCCAAGGCTCTGGCCAGGCTTTGGGTCCTTGTGAGTCATTTAAATAAGTACGTAGACCAGAGCGCACCCTGGGTTTTATACAAAGAGGAAAATACTGTCAGACTGCAGACAGTAATGTATGTCCTGCTCGAAGGAATTAGAAAAGTGGCCCTGCATTTATGGCCGGTTATGCCTGGCGCTTCAGAAAAAATGCTTGAGCAGCTCGGAGTTGAATTTGACTTGAATAATGTTGCTCTAACTGAGGAATGCGCCAATTGGAATGGACTTCCCTCAGGGACAATGGTTGCCAAAAGTTCCAATCTTTTCCCAAGAGTGGAATTGAGCGCTGAGAAAAAAGATGAAGCACAGAAGCCGCAGAAAGCCAAAAAAGAGCCAAAAGAAAATCTGGTTCAATTTGAAGATTTTCAGAAGATGAAATTGGTTACAGGTAGAATTCTTGAGGCTCAAACAGTAGAAGGTGCAGATAAACTTTATAAGCTGAGTGTAGATATTGGAAAGGGAGAGCCAAGACAGGTAGTAGCCGGTTTGGCTGAATTTTTTAAGCCCCAGGAATTAATAGGCAGGGATGTAGTAGTTCTTGCCAATCTTGCTCCAAGAAAAATTCGCGGAGTCATGTCCCATGGAATGATCCTGGCAGTACGTCAGGGTAAAAAAATGTCACTGCTTAAGGCTGATCCCCAGTCAGACCCGGGTAATAGAGTGAGCTGATGTCCTTGGATGGAAATGTGAAAATTGATGGGCTCAGGTTACATTTTGAATTTATTGAAAAAATAACATATCAAGAAAAAGAGGGGCAAGGGCGGCTGTTTCCCAGCGAAGAACCCTGGGGCCGAGTGATAGCGGGACAAAACCGGAATCAACAAAAATATCAACCTCTTCTCTATCCAACCCTCCTTCAGGACCAATAACAACCACCTTTTCCCGTGGCTGATTGTTTTGAAAGTGCTCCATTATTCTGTTGTTTTTTTCTTCTTCCCATAAGAGGAGCTTAGATTGGATATCTCTGGAATAGCGGATTAGCTCTCCGGCTCCTTCATGCAGAAATATAAGTTCCGGCAACCAGGGGTTTTCACATTGTTTGGCTGCAGCTATCATTTTCCCCTGCCAGTTATCCTGGCTTGCATCTTTTGTCTTGCCCTGACTGTGTTTTGCCTGCCACAAGATTATTTTCCAGGCTCCCAGCTCAACAGCCTTTTCCAGAAGCCATGAGCGTCTGAAACTTTTATTCCAGGCAAGAGCCAGGTGAACTTTGTTTTGAGGTTCAGGCCAAGTGTAAGTCTCATTGCAAAGAAGGGATACTTCGTTTTTGGAGATATTTTGAACTGTAAAGATGCCGGTTTTACCTGACCCGTCAATGAGTCTGATCTTATGGCCGGGAGCGATGCGTAATACCTTTGTCAGGTGATGGGCCTCCTTTCCTGCAAGAGACCATGGTTCAGACCACTGGTGGGAGGGAAGAAAAAAAGTATGTATTTTTTCGTACATTAATTTAGCTTCATTCTGGCAGTTCCCTGGTAAAAAGGAAGCTCGGTTTTTCGGGCATCAAAAACAAGACTGCCACGCTCAATGGTAAATTCAGTATTTACTGAGTATTCTTTGTTTATATAGGCTAAGGCTACGCAATGACCGAGAGAAGGCGCAAAAGAGCCGCTGGTTACCTGTCCTGCTTTCTGGCCTTGAAACATTACAATATCACCTGTTCTTGGAGATCTGCGCCCCTGCACGATAAGCCCGGTAAGCAGTTCGTTTACATTCCTGGCCCTGTTTTTCCCCAGGTATTCAGCACTTGATTTCAAGGCAAATTCATATCCGCCTTCAGCCGGGGTATGACTCTGGTCCAGGTCCTGACCGTGCAGAGGCAGTCCGGCCTCAAGTCGTAAAGTATCCCTGGCTCCAAGACCGCAGGCTTGTACATGTTCACTTTTGATTATTATATTCCACAGGCTTTGTGCGTTTTGCCAGGGAACGTACAGTTCATATCCAAGCTCTCCTGTATATCCTGTTCTGCTGACCAGTAAATCCACGCCCTGAAAAGTTATATTTTTGAAATTGAAATATTTAAGGTCAACCCATGACGATTGGGTGATATCTTGAAGAACATCAATGGCTTCTGGTCCCTGCAGGTCCAGCTTGGCTGTCTCCATGGTAATGTCCTGAATTTTTAAATTAGAAGAAAAGTTCTGACGCAGGTGGTGCAGGTCGTTTTCCTTTTGGGAGGCATTGACAACGAGCATAAATCTGTCTTCTTCCAGGGGGTAGATGATCAGATCATCCATTATTGTACCCTGGGAGGTAAGCATAAAGCCATAAGAACATTTTCCAGGAACTGATTTTTCCAAGTTATGTGTGACCCACAGGCTTAGTTCCTTTGCAGCATTTTTGCCGGAAATCAGGATTTCTCCCATATGACTTATATCAAAAAGACCGGCTTGAGACCTGACATGTTTATGTTCATTTATTATGCTCTGGTATTGAACAGGCATGCTCCAGCCCGCAAAAGGAACCATCCTGGCTCCAAGTCTCTGATGAATAGTGTGTAAAGGTGTTTTCAATAAATTCATGGCAGTTAGTTGGAAAAACTCCTTTCCAGTTTGACTTTTCTTATAGCCTTGAGTTCATCAAGAAGAGAAATCAGGCGACCGTATTGTTTTTTAATATCAACCCCGTAATCTGTCAGATCCTTTTCTTTTTTGTCTTTGATATAAGTTCTTACAAGGTAGCTGTTGCCGGCTATTTTTTCGGATAAATAGATTGCTTTGGCAACTATTTCATCAAAGTAATTAACAAGTTCAAATTTCAAATCATTCAGTATATTGTTGGTATATTCAAGCATAGTCAAGTAATTGATATGATCACCAGAGTATTTTTTATTCAGAAGATCCCGCAGCAATCTGATTTTTCTGGCCTGCTTGATATAGCTGTATTTGTTCCAGACTTCCTGATGCAGTTTGTACAGTTCGTTAAAGTATTCCTGATTTTCCTGGGAAAGAAGGTAGTTATCAAGGACTTTGGTTACTCCTGCATAAAATTCATCAGAGTATCCAATAATTCTTCGCTGATGTTTTCCAAGCCATGCAAAAAGAAATTTAAGCCGTTTTTCATGAGAGTCTGTGTTTTCGATTATTTCTCTTTTATATTTTATTCTTCCATTATACTCGCCTTTCACAATATCATTGAGTTTAAGGGTCATATAGGAAATATCATTAATGATATTGAGGTTGGAGCAGACCTCTCCAGTCAGGGGATGGATAATTTCCTGCCTGGCGACTGAAAGGGCCCTTTCTTCTCTGACATTGTTGGAATCATATTTGTGCTGGATGAATTTGACCCTTAAAATCACGGCCTTTTTTCTTTCATCAAGGAAAAAACCATTATCTTTTAAAAATTTAATTGTTTCTTTTTTCTTTGTCTCTAATCTCACAAGAGCCAGTTTTTCAAGAGAAGGATAAAATTTCTGTTCTCCTGTAGAATAAATGGTAGTAATGGTTCGATCGGTCTGCCCCAGAGCCCGGATAAGAAAGTGCTCCCCGGTTTTAAAAAGTCTTCTGCTGAAAAGGGCCGCAGATGTTCTTCTTTCAGATACCACAGGATAACCGTAAAGTTCCATGAGGAACTGGTATACAAAATTGCGGTTAAGCTCATAGGTAAGAC
>JBHEPK010000062.1:9122-10623 GCA_046260325.1 Desulfonatronovibrio sp. | reverse complement strand
GGGCGAGCGCGGCAATCTCTCTCGCGCTGAGGTAATTTAAAGTTACTTGCAGGTTTGATCCCGGTCCGCCCGGGTGGAACGTTTACCACAACCTATCACTACAGGCTAAAACAAAAAAAGCCGCATCCAGCTCTGGGGGGCTGAATACGGCTCTTTAAGTTATACTAAATTCCAGCACAAAAGACACTATGGCCCCCCTTTATCATTTTCTTCACGCCACCACCACAATGCCTTGTCCTGCAAAAGCTCCATCTCGCCTGCTGCACTTAAGTTCAGAAAGGATTTAAATCTGCGGATCATCTGTCCAGTATAAGGGTTGTCTTCTGCAAGGGATGAAAAAAGATAAGCGTCTTCATTAAGCATCTTTCTGGCAGAGTTGACCCTGCGCATAAATGAGGGAGTAGAAAACTTTTCCAAGTCAATATCCTGAGGCAGGCTGGCAAAATATGATATGGTGGTTACAAAGTTCAAGCTTTGGATACAGGCCATGGCCTGATCATGCTCTCTTGCTGAACATATAAATGTACGCATTCCCGCTTTGTTGAACATTCCTTCAACCATTTCTACATATTCCTGTTCTGTGTTTCTTCCGGGACAAAGGGCAACCTTGAGATCATGGTCTGACTTTGGGTCCGGTCCAAACAGAGGATGAGTCCCCACCACAGGTCCCTGATACATTCTTTCCATGAGTGTGAGAGGAGTAGCTTTGACTGAACAGATATCAATCAAAACAGTACCTGGAACTATATTCTGAACTATAATTTCAGCAACCTGAGCAAAGACTGAAATGGGCACGGCCAGAATAACCAGCCCGCAAGGAGATAGAAGAGCTTCAAGCTCTTCTTCAGGCAAAGGCTGATCCAGACAAAGAACTTTCAGGCCGACATCTGAAAATCTTTTTTCCAGCATCCGCCCCATCTGGCCGCGCCCGCCAATTATGGCAATTTGAGAATTATTCATATCAGTCATATCTTAGCCTGCTGTGACCTTGCTCCATTCATCCCAGAAACCGGGAAATGATTTTTTTACACAATCTGGATTATCCAGAACAGGTGTTATTCCGGTCAATTCATACAAGGAAAGACTCATGGCCATGCGGTGATCATCATAGGTACAAAACTCAATTTCCCTTCCTGATTCAAACCCCTGGGGGTCTATGATCAGACCGTCATCAAGCATGGTACACCTGCATCCTGTCCTGCCTACTTCATTGAATACACCTTCCAGCCGGTCGCTTTCCTTGATTCTTAAGTGAGCCACATTGGTTATCTTAGTGACACCTCTGGCCTGAGATGCCAGCACAGCAACTGTAGGCACAAGGTCCGGGCTGGCACCCATATCAAGGTCCACACCCTGAAGCCGGTCTTTTTCCACAAGAATGCCCTGGTCTGAAACCTGAACTTTTGCTCCCATCTTCTGCAGGATGTTTAAAATTACCCTGTCTCCCTGTCTGGACAAAGGATTAAGGCCGCTGACTAAGGTGGGCCTGTTCCCCATGGCC
>JBHEPK010000062.1:3458-9112 GCA_046260325.1 Desulfonatronovibrio sp. | reverse complement strand
CCCCGCCACAACAGCTGGTCGGACAATAAACCTGATTTTCCCAGGCTCTGCTTTTTCAACTTCAGACGCTTGAACAGTGGTCCAATATCCTTTTTTAATAACCTGAATCTCAGGCGAACAGCCAAATTCATCCATAACCTGCAGGGTCAGGTTGACATAAGGCCAGGAAACTACTTTTTTTCCAGTTATATTAATAATTGTATCTTTCTCTGCCATGATTGAACCTATCAGGATTCCAGACAGATACTGGCTGCTTTCTTCCATGGATATGGACAGTTCTCCCCCGGGAAAACCCTGGGTATCAATGATTACTGGCGGGCAACCTGCAATGTTTTCATAGGAAAACTTGATTCCCAGAGGAGTCAAAGCATCTGCCAGGCTTTTAATGGGGCGCTGATGCATTCTGCCCCGGCCAGATATTCGAAAACTTCCCTGCCCGGCAGCGGCAATACCTGCAATAAGCCTGCAGGTTGTGCCGGATTCACCCACATTCAGATCAATGATCTGCCCTGGAGCCGCAGATACTTTTGCGCCGACGCCTTTGACCTTCAACATTGAATTAGATTCGGAAATTTCCGCCCCCATCGCTTCAAGACACATCTTAGTATGGGTAAGATCATCACTGTCCAGAACATTAGTCAGGCTTGATTCTCCCTGAGCAAGGCCCGCCATGAGCATGGCCCGATGAGACATGGATTTGGAGGACGGCGCATTGAGGACTATGGGTTTATTGCTGCTTATCATATTTTTTACCAGTTTAATTTATGTTGATTCGATTAATAAAATTGCTTAATTAATCCACTATGCTGTTATCTGAGGGCCCTGAGGATAACTCCCCAAAATTCTCAAGAAATGACAACTCTCAGCCAACTCCCTCAAAACATCTTTATATTCTTCAGCAGTTAAATCGCATTCAACATCAGTAAAAAAAACATATCTCCACTTTTCCACGCGCATGGGTCTTGATTCCAGCTTTTTCATATTGATCCCTTTTCTGGACAACACACTCAAGGCTTCCACAAGAGATCCCGGTTTATCCGTAACTGTAAAAAGAAGAGATGTTTTCTCCCTGCTGCCTGTTTCAGGAGGGTTAGCTCCTATAACCAGAAACCTGGTCCAATTGTCCGGCACATCTTCAAGGCCCTGCTCAATAATATTCAGATGAAAAATTCTGGCCAGATTTTTGTGGCCCAGGGCTGCAGCACCTTTTTCTCCAGCAGCTCTTCTCGCAGCTGAAGCAGTGCTTTCATCAGGAATAACCGCTACTCCGGGCAGATTGTTTTTGAGCCATACAGAGCATTGCTGCAAAGCCTGGGGATGAGAATAAACCCTGGTGATACTGGAAAGATTTTTTTCCTGGGTCAAAAGAGCGTGGCTTATGCGGCAGAAGACTTCAGCGTGAACATAAACCTCAAACTTCATGAAAAGATCTAAGCTCTGACCCACACTGCCTTCCAAGGAATTTTCCAGAGGGATGATACCCAGTTCTACTTCCCGGATATCCACAGTCCGGAATACGTCCTCAAGGCCTGCTTTGGGGAAAAAATCAGCGCTCTGGCCCAGGTACTCAACCCCGGCAAAATAGGAAAATGTCCCTTCAGGACCAAGATAAGCAACCCTTTGTTTCTGCTGCAGGCTTCTGGATGAAGAAAAAATCTCCCTGTAAATCGCTCTTAAATGATCGTCTAAAAGAGGACCTTTATTTTTTTCAACCAGGCTGTTTAAAACCTTTTTTTCCCGGAAAGGCTTAAACACACTGTCTTTGGACTGAGATTTTATTTCTCCTACTTTCAGGCTCAAACCAGCCCTTTTGTTAAGCAAATCAAGAATTCCGGAATCAATACTTCCTATCTGTTCTCTGATTTTTTCAAGACTATGTACCTGATCCATATTTATTTTTCCCTGATTTCTTCCTGAATACGCATTCCAAAATGCCTTCCAGCCTGATCAGTCTTGCACAGAACTTCATCACCAACTTTGAGTTCCACAACACTTACCGGCTTTCCCTGGGAACTTACCAACCTGATGGTTTCGGCATTCTGCAGAACTACACTGCCTTTTTTTCCTTCAAATTCTGCAGATATAAGGAGCATGGGGCGAATCTCTGTCTTAACCCTGCCCACAACAGCAGAAAAACCATGACCATCATTACCCGCGATAAGCACTTCTGTGCCAGGACCAAGTTCTTCAAGATAGGTGGTTTTATCCTGGGGAAGGCAGGCGTATGAATGAACCGCACCTGCATTGATCCTGAATGGCCTTGCAGCCACATATGGATTGGATTCTGTTTCTGCATTGACCAGAAAAGTAAATGCACTGGAATTGCCCACGAGCATGCCCTCACCGGTTTTAAGAAGAGAAATAGTATCTACGCAGACTCTATGTCCCAGACCAATGGGAGTTATTTCCACAATCTTACCACAAACAAGGTCAACCTTACCTTGATCCTGTTTCACTCTTTTGACCATGGTTTTAAGCTCCTGTGCGCTGTCAGCACCAACCACCACGTAATCAACTCCTTTCTCCAGAATGCCCAGGGCAGTTTCTAAAGATGTCAGGCTATCCACTCTCATGCCAACATTGCTGTTCTGGGCAAGGATGTTTTCCACTGGAATTATTTCCACATCTTCTGGCAGCACAACTCTTGTCCCTGCATTAAGAAGCTCAACAACTTTTTCTTCATCCTGCTTCTGATTAATGCTCATGAAGTTAAATTCTTCAATATCAATCACTTCTGTTCTGCCCAGAGCAGCAATGGCCTCCAGATCTTTTTTGGGGGCAATTATGGCATCCACCCCGGATTCCAGGGCCAGGGTGACCATTTTCTTATCAAAGGGCACGGCTTTAAAATAAATTTTCTTTTTCATTTACATTGTCCTGACTGAAGAAAGTTCAAAGTTCAAAGTTTAGGATCAGGTCTAACAGGTTGTTGAAAAAGTCCTTACCCAGCAGACTGTTCAAAAATTCCAAGTGCAAGAAGCAAAAAAAATGCTGGTAAAAGGTATCAACAGTCTTCTATCCCTTTTCCAGCATCTCCATGGCATCCTCAATTTCCAGATCATTATGTACGACCTGGTTCAAGGTTTTTATGAGCAGAGTAGGATTGTCATGCTGGAAAATATTTCTTCCTATGGACAAACCAGAACCGCCAGAAGCTACAGCATTATAAACCATCTGGACCAGGTCACGGCCATTGTCCAGTTTGGGACCTCCAGCTATGACCACTGGAACACAGCAGGCTTCAACAACTTTGGTGAATGTATCCATATCACCGGTGTATGGAACTTTGACTACATCAGCACCAAGCTCTTCGCCAACCCTGGCACAGTGAGCCACCACGTCCACATCATACTCATCCTTTACCTTGGGACCCCTGGCATAAACCATGGCCAATAGAGGCATACCCCAGTCACTCGCCCTGGAAGCAATCATGCCCATGTCCCTGAGCATGTCCTTTTCAGACTCATCACCAAGATTAACATGCACTGAAACTGCGTCAGCTCCCAGCTTGATTGCATCTTCCACTGAGGCCACCAGAGTCTTGGCGTTGGGATATGGAGAAACGGATGTGCTGGCAGACAAATGAAGAATAAGGCCTACATCACTTCCCTGGCCACGATGACCACATCTGGCCAGGCCTTTATGCATGACCACAGCATTGGCTCCGCCCTCGGCGATTTTCCCCACAGTCGACCTCAGGTCCACAAGCCCGGAAATGGGACCTACTGTAACACCGTGATCCAGAGGAACAATAATTGTTCTGCCGGTATTACGATTGAAAATTCGTTCCAGTCTCAGTTTTTTTCCTAAATGCATTGTCTTTTCCTCCGTTGTTTTGGAGACCCAGGTTCTGACAGCGACCCGGTTTCAAGATACAAAAAAAGGGCCGCCAGCTTTCGCCTGCGGCCCTTTGGATGTTGAGTTTAAACCAGTTATTCTTAGACTAAACCTTTCCCTCCAGACCACAGGCCCTGTTAAAATAATAATACCAAAAATAAAAATTGGTGTAGGAGTGGTTGAGGGAATTGTTTAACATGGAAATGGAGTTAATTGTATAATTAAGTCGTTGTCAACAAGAAATTCAAGAAAATTACAAAAAAATATAAAAAATAACTATTCAAGCCCCTTACAATCCAATCCAGGACTGATTAGAAATGAATTTTTTCCCACTCCCATAATCATGGGCTCAGGTGCATCTTTAATCTCTACTTTGCGGCCGGTAATTTTCAGCCTGTCCTGAGCCAGCCATTGAATGGCCTGAGGAAAAATACGGTGCTCCAAGGCAAGTATCCTGGAACCGGCAGAACCGGCATCATCATCTGAAAAACACGGTACGGCAGCCTGAATAATGATGGGGCCGTGATCCATTTTTTCATCAACAAAATGAACTGTGCATCCAGATATCTTTACCCCGTATTCAGCTGCCTGCTTTTGACCATCAACGCCAGGAAAAGAAGGAAGAAGCGCCGGATGAATATTTAATATTCTGCCTGAAAAACTGTTTATAAAATAAGGGGTAAGAATCCTCATGAATCCGGCAAGAACAACCGCCTGAGCTTTGCTTGCTCGAATTTCATCAACCACAGCCCGGTCAAAATCTTCCCGTGAACTGAAGTCGGTATGCATAATTACTGTATTCTTCAGACCATGCCTGTCTGCTCTCTGCAGACCATAAGCATCTTTTTTATTACTTAAGACCAGGGTAATATTAACATCTAAAATTCCCTGCTCCATAGCATCAATTATGGATTGCAGATTTGATCCACTGCCTGAGATTAGAACCGCAATGTTAAGGGCCATGATTTATCCGCTATGTTGTTGGTTGTCGTGGACCAAAGCCTGGACCACACCAGGAATGGTATAATCATCAGGCATAATATCTGCCTTAAATCCAAAACTTTTAAGTGTATCCGCTGTAACAGGACCAATACAGACCAGTTTCAAACCTTTACTAAGATAAGGTTCTATAACTTCTGGTGAAATAAGGGAAAAGAAATTTTCCACAGTAGATGAGCTGGTAAAAGTAATATATTGAATTTCATCATTATCTATCCCGGAGACAACATCACTGCCGTCTTCCTCGGTGAGTCCGGTTTCATAGACAGGCACAATCTTTACGTCAGCTCCAGCCTTTTCAAGCTCTTTTGGCAGAACTTCACGGGCAATTTTTGCTCTGGGAATAAGAACCTTTTTATCCTTTACCCCAAGCTTTAAAAGCCCATCCACTACCGATTCAGCCACATACTTTTCAGGTACAAAATCAGAAAATATTCCTCTTTCTTCCAGTTCTCTCGCTGTTGCCGGTCCTATGGCCGCAATTTTATTTTTGCCAAGGGCTCTGGCATCCAAGCCCATATCTCTAAGCTCTTTCCAGAAAAAACGAACTCCATTAACCGAAGTAAAAATTATCCACTCATAGTCATCAAGAGTCTTTATGGCCTGTTTTAAGGGATCATAGTTATCCAGAGGCTTGATCTCAATGGTGGGGAACTCATGGCAGCACGCTCCAAGCTGGGTAAGATCCTGCAGGAGACCGCTGGCCTGCTCCCTGGCCCTGGTAACCACTACACCTTTGCCCAGAAGTGGCAGTTTTTCAAACCAGTTAAGCTCATCACGCAGACAGACCACTTCCCCTACTATCAAAAGAGAAGGAG
>JBHEPK010000062.1:0-3448 GCA_046260325.1 Desulfonatronovibrio sp. | reverse complement strand
TTGAGGTATATCTTTGATGCTGGAAACCATGGACCTGTGTTTGCAAGTAGTACCCCAGCGCACCAAAGCAGCAGGCATATCCGGACGCATGCCGTTTTCCATAAGCATACGACTGATGTGGGGAAGATTCTTCACTCCCATAAAAAAGACCAGGGTGCTTGTTCCTGAAGCTAAGGACTTCCAGTTATGGGCGCTCTCCGGCTTATTGGGGTCTTCATGACCAGTAATAAAAGACACTGATGAAGCATATTTTCTATGAGTCAAGGGAATTCCAGCATAAGCAGGAGCAGCCACTGCAGATGTCACTCCTGGTATCACTTCAAATTGAGCCCCTGCCTCAAGAAGTTCCTGAGCCTCTTCTGCTCCGCGTCCAAATATATAGGGGTCGCCGCCCTTGAGCCTGGCTACAATTTTGCCTTCCAAAGCCTTTTCCACCAGCAAGTCATTGATCTTATCCTGAGGCAGGGTGTGATCACCGCCTTTTTTACCCACATAAATAATCTGGGCATCCCTTCGGCAATATTTAAGAAAAACCTTGTTGGCCAGATAGTCGTAAACAACAACATCAGCCTGTTCCAGAATTTCTCTGGCCTTTACTGTTAAGAGTCCCGGATCTCCAGGCCCTGCACCAATAAGATATACTTTTGACATAATTATATTTCCTGTAAACTCGCTTGCTCAGAATTTACCCGATATTAGACAATCTCTTTCTAAGACTCAAAAACTTTTCCTTCTTCTCACCCATTTCTTCAGCCTTGGCTTTCTCTTTATCAACCACTTCCTGAGGGGCGTTATTAAGGAAGCCGGAGTTGGCCAGTTTTTTGGAAACAAATGTAAGTTCCTTGTCTAACTTGGCGAGCTCCTTATCCAGCCTCTTTATTTCTCCGTCTATATCAACAAAACCCTTGAGCGGTATAAAAAGTTCATAACCCTTAACTACTGATGAACCGCATCCCTGAGGAGGTTTAATATCCGTTCCTGCTTCCATGGTTTCCAGACCAGCCAGATTTTTAATAAGTTCAGCATGATCCTGCAGAAACTTTTCATCTCTGCCCCTGGCATTGATAAACATGCCAAGTTTGACAGAAGGTGCAATATTCAGTTCAGATCTGATATTGCGCACTGCAGACACTACCTGCTGCAAAAAATCCATATCCCTGGATGCCTCAGGAAAGTTGCACCCTTCATTTTTCTCGGGGAAATCCACCTTGCTCAAGTCATTTTGTTTTCTTCCAGGTAGAACAGACCATATTTCCTGAGTAACAAAGGGTATGACCGGATGAAGAAGAACCATAGTTTCAGAAAGCACATGCAGCAGATTTCTCCTTGCCTGTTCTTTCTGATTCAGTTCATCTCCGTACAGCTCTGGCTTGATAAGTTCCAGATACCAGTCACAAAAAGAGTGCCAGACAAACTGATATAAAGTCTGGGCAGCATCATTGAATCTGTATTCTTCAATGGCAGTGGATGTTTCAGCTTTTACTTCTTCTAAGCGGTGCAGAATCCATTTATGAGCCAGACCTTCTACGTTTCCGGAATCAAAACCTTTTGTCTGTTCATCTAAGTTCATTAGGCTGAACCTGGCTGCATTCCAGATTTTATTGATAAAATGGCGATAACCTTCAACCCTGTCTTCACTCATTTTTATGTCGCGCCCCATGGCTGCAAAAGCAGTCAGGGTGAACCTGAAGGCATCTGTTCCGTACTTGTCCATCACCAGGAGAGGATCAATAACATTGCCCTTGGATTTACTCATCTTCTGACCCTGGGCATCCCGGACTAAGGCATGGATATAAACATGATGAAACGGAACCTTTTCCATAAAATGAATTCCTGTCATCATCATTCTGGCCACCCAGAAAAAGAGTATATCAAAACCTGTTACCAGAACAGATGTAGGATAAAATTTCTTGAGTTCCGGTGTTTCTTCTGGCCATCCCAATGTGGAAAAAGGCCATAAAGCTGAAGAAAACCAGGTATCAAGCACATCTTCATCCTGAATCAGATTGGAACTCTGACATTTGGGACAGGTATCCGGATTTTTGCGGGAAACAATAAGTTCTTCACAGTCCTGGCAGGTCCAGGCGGGAATGCGGTGCCCCCACCAGATCTGTCTGGAAATACACCAGTCACGGATATTATCCATCCATTCAAAATAGGTCTTTTCCCAGTGTACAGGGAAAATCATGGTTTCTTTATGGGCTACAGCGTCCCTGGCCTTTCTGGCAAGGGGGCCAACCTTAACAAACCATTGCTTGGAAACATAAGGTTCCACAACAGAATTACAGCGATAACAATGTCCAACGCTGTGCTTGTGATCAGTAATGCTCTCAAGAGCTCCCTGTTCTTCCAGGATTTTTAAAATATTTTTTCGACATTCAACACGGTCCTGGCCATGAAATAATTCACCAGCTTCTTCTGTCATTTTACCCATATCATCGATAACCTGAACCATACCCAAGCCATGTTTGCGGCCAAGATCAAAATCGTTGGGATCATGGGCTGGAGTCACTTTAAGACATCCAGTACCAAATTCCATATCCACATACTCATCACCTATAACAGGTATCTTGCGCCCCAGAATGGGAAGAATCACATTTTTTCCGATAAGATGGTTAAAGCGATCATCTTTGGGATTTACAGCCACAGCTGTATCCCCGAGCATGGTCTCAGGTCTGGTGGTGGCCACTACAACTTCACCAGAACCATCCTCTAAGGGATAACGCAGATGGTGCAGATGCCCGTCCACTTCTCCGTGTTCCACTTCCAGATCAGACAATGCTGTATGACAGCGAACACACCAGTTAATGATATAATTTCCCTGATAAATGAGCCCTTCTTCATAAAGCCTGACAAAAACCTCGCGCACAGCCTTGGACAGGCCTTCGTCCATGGTAAATCTGAGCCTGGTCCAGTCAACCGAAGCTCCGATCCTTCTAACCTGGTTAAGGATTTTGTCTCCGTATTCCTGTTTCCACTCCCATACCCGCTCTACAAATTTTTCCCGGCCCAGGTCTTCTCTGGATTTTCCTTCTCTGGCCAGAGCCTTTTCCACAACATTCTGAGTGGCAATACCGGCATGATCTGTACCAGGAACCCAGAGGACATCATAACCTTTCTGGCGATGAAAACGGCAAAGAATATCCTGAAGGGTCAGGTTTAAGGCATGGCCCATATGCAATGTTCCGGTCACATTCGGTGGTGGGATCACAATGGAGTATGTTTGATCTTTTTCCTTGGTATCAGGAGTAAAGCTTTTATTGCTTTCCCAGTACTCTATCCACTTTTTTTCAACACCCTCAGGTTCATATCCTTTGGCAAGCTCCTTGACGGCCATTACAAAGACTCCATTAATCAAAATTTAGGGTTAGCAGCCTGTCTAATAATGACTTTTTCACACGCTGTTAGGACACAATAGTATAAAATCGTCTTTTTTTACATGATAATC
>JBHEPK010000061.1:3517-10773 GCA_046260325.1 Desulfonatronovibrio sp. | reverse complement strand
TGACTCTTTCCAAACCCATGCCGGTATCAATGCTTGGACGGGGCAGAGGATTCAGGTTGCCCTGATCATCCCTGTCAAACTGCATAAAAACTAAATTCCAGATTTCAAGATAGCGGTCACAATCGCAAACACCTATGCCGCATTCCGGACCACAGGACATTGCCTTTCCCTGATCATAAAGAATCTCTGAACAGGGTCCGCAGGGTCCGGTATCTCCCATTGACCAGAAATTATCCTTTTCTCCGAGACGAAATATTCTGCTATCAGGAACACCGGCAATCTTCAGCCATAAGTCCATGGCTTCATCATCATCCTGATAAATGGTAATATATAGTTTTTCTGGATCTAAACCAAGCTCAACGGTTAAAAACTGCCAGGCAAGGCGAATGGCATCCTTTTTAAAATAATCTCCAAAGGAAAAATTTCCCAGCATTTCAAAAAAAGTATGATGCCTCGCTGTTCGACCGACATTTTCCAAATCATTGTGTTTTCCGCCCACTCGAAGACACTTTTGTGATGTGACTGCTCTTTTGTAATCCCGGGTCTCCTGTCCTAAAAAAACCTTTTTAAACTGGACCATACCGGCGTTGGTGAACAATAGAGATGGATCATTTTGTGGAACCAGAGATGAACTGGAAACAAGGGTGTGTCCATTTTCCCTGAAAAAATTAAAAAATGATTCTCTAATCTGGGCTGAGCTTGGCACTAAAATACTCCTTTATTTTGATTGCCTGTCTGCACCGGAATCCTCAGATTCCTCCTGCTTATCCGGCTCCATAACACCCATATGGACCAGAAGATCCTTTTCAATGGTCTGCGCTATCTCTTTATTTTCCAGAAGAAAGGCCCTGACATTTTCCTTGCCCTGGCCCAGCCTCTCTGAACCATAAGCATACCAGGCTCCACTTTTTTCTAAGATCCCGTTTTCCACTCCAAGATCAAGCAGCTCGCCTATTCTGGAAACTCCCAGGCCGTAAAGTATATCAAACTGGGTTTCCCTGAAAGGAGGAGCAACCTTATTCTTGACAACTTTGACCCTGACCCTGTTGCCTACAATTTCTTCTTTATCCTTTAACGTCTGGATCTTGCGGATATCCATGCGAATGGTGGCATAGAACTTAAGAGCATTTCCACCTGAAGTTGTTTCAGGATTGCCGTAGCCCATGGCTCCGATTTTCATGCGTATCTGATTGATAAAAACTATTGATGTCTTGGACTTATGGATTGTGCCTGTAAGTTTGCGCATGGCGTGAGACATGAGCCTGGCCTGCCCCCCGACCTGGGTTTCTCCCATACTGCCCTCAAGCTCGGCCTGGGGAATAAGGGCTGCCACAGAATCGATAACCACAACATCAACTCCGCCTGAACGAACCAAGAGATCAGCAATTTCCAGGGCCTGTTCTCCGTAATCCGGCTGGGATATCAGAAGCTCCTCTGTATTTACTCCAAGCCTTCTGGCATAAGTTACATCCAAGGCATGCTCAGCATCAACAAAGGCTGCTACACCACCCTTTTTCTGTGCTTCAGCAATGATATGCAGAGCAAGGGTGGTTTTTCCTGAAGACTCAGGACCATAGATTTCCGTTACCCTGCCCCTGGGGATACCCCCAAGGCCAAGGGCCAGATCAAGACCGATTGAGCCTGTGGGAATAAAAGGAATAGATTGATGGGCATCATCAGAAAGGCGCATCACCGATCCCTGCCCGTATTTTCGCTCAATAGTAGTTATCGCTGTTTCCAGCGCTTCTTTGCGCAACTCTTCAGGGGACAACCCTTTCTTAGCCATACAATCTCCTGGTTTGAAAATATTCTGTTATAAAATCTGACTTAACATATTCTATATAAAACTAATGCCTTCTAAATGACCGTCACAGATGCAGTTATGCGATGCCTGTCATTGCAAAGGAGCATAGCGAGCGAAACAATCTGTATGGCAAAACCATAATATTCTGAATTTATTGCTTAACATCCTGTTAAACGATTCATGTTATTTACAATCAACGTAAAGGTAATGACTATGCACCCAAAAAACCAAACAAAGGCATACAGATTACATTTAAAGACAAATAAAATCAAATACTCCTTTACCAGTCCGGATTATATGGGTCTTTGCTGAACATGGGAAAATTCAACAGCATATTCTCGATCTGCTACTCGGCAGGCCTGCATATCCTGGCATAGGCACTGTGATTATGAATGGACTCAAAACTTTCCACATCCACCTCATACCACTTGATTAATTCATGTTTGTCTAAGCTCTGGGCAGCCCTGCGCACAACATCTTCCACAAAGGAAGGCATGGAAAAAGCGGCATCAGTCACAAACTTTTCATCTTCCCTTTTTAATAAAGGGTAAACAGGAGATGAACCGGAATGAGAAGCAATGTCTATCAACTCCTCAAGCCATAATAACCCTTTGAAACCGCACTTGATTCTGACTATGGCTCTCTGGCTGTGAGCGCCTTTTTCACTGATAGCCAAGGAGCAGGGACAAACCGTCATAACCGGAACCTCAACTCCCAGAATCATTTTGACTTTTTGACCTGACAGCTCTCCTGAAAGAAACGATTTGTAATTAATTACAAATTCATGCTTGCTGACTGGTGCTTCCCGGCCATAAAAATAAGGAAAATCAAACCTTAGAACAGCCCTTTCAGCCTTAAGGCTTTGCCTGACCCTTGAAAGTAGATCCTTAAAGCTGTCATAATCCAGAACTTGCGACCAGGAGCTTAAGACCTCAAGAAACCTGCTCATATGGGTTCCCTTAAATCTGGCGGGTAAATCAACGCACAAATCAACCTCTGCTACAGTATGCTGACTTTTTTTATGGCGATCCTGAACCAGAAGGGGAATCTGCAGATTTTTGACCCCCACACGGTCAATGGACATGGGGACTTCAGAAGGGCTGCTCTGAACATCCTGCATCAGATGATTTCCTTGCCTGTTGTTGTCAGATTAAGTTTGCCGTGTTTTACACCCTTGGTTGAAGTAAGTTTTTGAGCTGTTTCCTTTATATTTCTTCCAGAGCCCTTCAAAATAAGTACTTCGAGACAATTATGATGATCCAGGTGAATATGCAGGGAAGTGACTACAGCATCAAGGGCCTGATGCTGAATCTCCGTGAGCTTTTGAGATAAATCGCTCTGATGATGATCATAAACCAGAGAGAGAACACCCATGGTTTCCCGGTCATCATCCTCCCACTCCCTTTGCACCAGAGCCCCGCGAATTAGATCACGGATGGCTTCAGATCTGGTCTGATAGCTTTTTTCTTCACACAAATTATCAAATTTAGTCAAAAGGTCCAAATCCAAGGATACACCGAAACGAATTGTCTTGCCCATGCCGACCTCCGAATTCAAAAATTAATAATTTTTCAAAACTATACTGTCAGCTCAATAAGCCTGACTGTTGCTTTATGACTGCCCAATCCAGCCTTTTCTCTTTTCAATTCTCTGATTTTAAAACCACTTTCCTGAAAAATATGCCAGATCCTTTCTGAAATATTTCTCTGAGGATCTGCTATCCAGATTTTTCCACTATCCTTAAGGGCCATCTTAAAAAGTCTGGTTAATGGATGGGTAAAGCGCACTTCATAAAGGACATCAGCTGCCCAGATAAAATCAAAAATTCCAGCCGTTATTCCCGGATTTCTCCAATCCATCTGTACACATTTCAAAACTTTTTTATTATTCAAAAAGGCATTATAACGACAGTAACGCAAAGCCTCCCACTGAGAATCCATGGCCAGAACATCTGCCCCCAATGACTGAGCAACTACGGATGTAAGTCCCAGTCCGCACCCGACATCCAGACAAGTCATGCCTCTGATCGTATCTGAGCTTTCATAAATATGTTCAGATAGAACAATGGATGCAGGCCATATCTCCGCCCAATAAGGAATTCTGTCTTCATCTCCGGGATCATCACCGATCATTTCATCCCAAAGATTCTCAAGATTTCCACTTCTGCTGAAAACCCACTCCTTTCCGAGCATATCCAACTTAATGCACTGGTCAGAACCCATTCTGGCTCCAAAGATATGGCTGATTACGGTTAGACATGTTTTTCAGCTCAAACCTGCCTAACCTGATCATTACCAGCTAAGAAGCTGCTCATAATTCCAACGCCCACAAGGGCAGCCACAAAAGCACCTGCGTACAGGGTAGGAAGAAACTCTATTCTGACCCAGATGGGAGGAAAATTAAGGATGTCTTTGATAAGAAAATGTACGAGCTTAAGCAGCAAAATGGAAAAAACTCCACCGATCAGACCTTGAAGAGCCCCTGTTATTAGAAGAGGAAACTTAATATAGGCGGAGCTTGCGCCAATAAGAGAAAGGATTTCAACCTCATCTCTGCGATTAATCTGATTAAGCTTTAAAGTATTGGCAACCACAAGTCCGGTAATGAGAAACATGAAGGCGATCAAAGGCCAGAATACTTTTGAAGTGACTGCAAGCCAGGTTCTGGCCATATCCATCTGCATGGGATTATAGCTGACCCTTTCAACTCCGGAAAGCTGCTCCAGTCTTGAAAGAATCTCCTTGGCAAAATCTTCGCCCTGCTCAGTCTTCAGAGAAAATTCAATTACCGCAGTGGCAGGCAGGGGATTGTTCTTAGACAGATGGCCTGGATCATAATCACCGCTCATGGAATCAACAAGGACCTGCAGGGCTTCGTCAGGAGTATAAGTTTTAATGGATTCAATTTCCCAGGTCCTGATATCATTCCACTGGCTACCAATCTCATCCATGGAATAACCACTTTGCCAGTATACCTGGTATTGAATGCCGTCCTGGGTGGATCGCACTGCAAGGTTAAAGTTAAACAGCAGCAACAGAAATAAGCCCGCTAAAAAGGCCACAAAGGTAACCGCACTCATGGTAAATACCTGGGCCCATTTATTGCGACCCAGGTTAACAATGCCCTGATATAGAAGATGACGGAAAATTCTCATCTTCCTGCCTCCTTAAGAGACCAATTAGCATCAACTATGCTTCCGTCTTTGAGGGCAAGAATCTTTGCCCCGGACTGGCTTCTGATAAGTTCCTCATTATGAGTGGCAAAGACAACAGTTGTTCCATGCACGTGAAACTGGCGAAAAACTTCCATAAGCTGCACTGAAAGTTTTTTATCAAGATTTCCTGTAGGTTCATCAGCGAGAAGGACCTTGGGGTTAACAACTACTGCCCTGGCCACTGCCACTCTTTGCTGTTCACCTCCGGAAATCTCCCGGCAAAGACACCATGACTTGCGATCAAGACTGAGTCCCCTCAAGACTGCCCTTACCCTTTTCTGAACCTGGCTTTTAACCATACCTGTTACAATTAGAGGTAAAGCTACATTGTCCCAGACAGAACGATCCGGAAGAATTTTGAAATCCTGAAAAACTATGGCAACCTGACGTCTTAAAAGATAACGTCTTCTTGAAGCTAAATTTTTAAGATCAAAACCGGCGATAGCCGCGGCACCTCTTTGCAGAGGGAGACTGCCATGCAACAGCCTCATCAAGGTTGTCTTTCCCGCTCCGGAAGGCCCGGTCAAAAACAAAAAATCTCCTTTTTCAAGGGAAAAAGTAATATTTTTCAAAGCCCAGTATCGGCCGAATGAATGGGAAAGATACTTTACATTGATCATCTTGATTTTAAAAAATCCTGTATCAAAAAAGACTGTTCAAAACATATTCAAATTTGCTTAATTATCTTTTAACCACACTTGGTGTATCCACATGAACCGCAGACAAAACAGCCTTCCTGAAACATTAACTCATCTCCACAATCCGGACAGGCAGGTCTCTGAAGACCTACATAATTAGATGTAGTTTTTTTGCCCTTCAGATATCTGCTTTCCAGAACCCAGCCCACTGCGTCAGGTATGGACAGCAAAAGACCCTTTTTCTGAAATACCGGGTGTTCACCGCCAATTCCTTTAAGCTGCTTTACCACGTCCCTGACATCTATACCAGAACGAAGAGCCAGAGAAACAAGTCTTCCAATGGCTTCTGCCTTGGCTGTAATGGACCGTCCTGACCGTCCGATGGTGGCAAAGACCTCAAATGGTTTGCCGTCAACCTCATTAACTGTCAGATACAATTCTCCAAGTCCGGTACGAACTTTCTGGGTAAAACCATAAACAACATCCGGTCGCTCCCTGACACTCATAAGTCCCTGCTGTCCTTTTTCCCTGGCCTTTTCCCCGTCACCAGTACAAAGAACTTGAGCATTCTTACATCCATCCCTGTAAACAGTGACTCCTTTACACCCAAGCTCATAGGCTATCTGATAGATACTCCATATGTCCTCGCGGGTGGCTTCATGAGACAGGTTCACTGTTTTGGAAACCGCATTATCTGTATGTTTCTGAAAAACAGCCTGCATCTTCAGGTGGGATTCTGGTGAAATATCCATGGCAGTTACAAACACTTCACGCAAGCTGTCGTCTAAATACTGCATCTGTTTTATACTGCCCTTCTGGGCTATTTCATCCATAATCTTGGAACTGTGGCTCTGGGCGTCTTTAAGAGCCTGTTCCAAATGGGGATTTACCTCCACCAGCCTTTCCCCGTCCATGACCTGTCTGGTAAAGCTCAAAGCAAAAAGCGGTTCAACACCTGAAGAGCAGCCCGCAATAATGGATAAAGTTCCGGTGGGCGCTATGGTGGTAGTAGCGTTTCGATAAGGCCCTGTATTCTGGTCTGCATAAACAGATTGTTCATAGGCAGGAAACGGCCCTCTTTCAGATGCCAGGATCTTAGAGGCGGACCTGGATTCTTTTTGAATAAACTCCATGACCTGACCGGCAAGACTTAAGGCCCTGTGACTGTCATAAGATATCTTCATCTGGAAAAGAAGGTCTGCCCATCCCATGACTCCAAGACCAATCTTGCGGTTTTTATGAACCATCTCGGTTATTTTTTCCAATGGATACCTTGAGCAGTCTATAACATTGTCCAGAAACCGCACACTCAAGTGAACTGTCTGCTTGAGACCCTCCCAGTCAATCCCATCCTGGGACTTTTCAGAATAAAATTTATCTAAGTTGATGGAGCCTAAGTTACAGGCTTCATAGGGAAGCAAAGGTTGTTCTCCGCAGGGATTAGTGCTTTCAATTTCACCCTGGTCAGGAGTTGGATTGTCCCTGTTAATACGATCAAGAAAAATGATGCCTGGATCACCACTCTCCCAGGCCTTTTGCACCAGAAGAGAAAAGACTTCTCTTGCCTTGAGCCTGTCTTTTTCAGAGCCAGAATGCGGGG
>JBHEPK010000061.1:0-3507 GCA_046260325.1 Desulfonatronovibrio sp. | reverse complement strand
GCTTAACCTGCTCTGTGGCAGTATTAAAAATCTTCAGAAAGGATATGGGGCCTGAAGCAATGCCTCCTGTTGATCCCACCCGACTGTCTTTGGCCCTTAACCTGGAAAAAGAAAAACCAGTGCCTCCGCCTGACTTGTGAATCAGGGCAGCAAACTTAATGGCGTCAAAAATCTCCTCCATGGAATCGCCCACAGGCAGAACAAAGCATGCTGCAAGCTGTCCGAGATCCGTACCCGCGTTCATCAATGTAGGAGAATTGGGCAAAAATTTATAGTCCGTCATCATTTCATAAAAAATCTTGGACAGTTCTTCAGACTTGTAACTGGATTTTTTATATTTTTTTTCTTCATTGGCTATGCTTGAGGCAACCCTCCAGAACATGGCCTTAAAATCTTCCAGGGGCTGACCATCTGCACCTTTATTCAGATACCTTTTGGAAAGAACTGTTGCTGCGTTATCACTTATGACCGGATCAATTAAATCCGCCGGAATTTTACTGGGTTTCATCTGACTCCTCTTTGATTGCAAAATAAAATCTTAAAAAACGGGCCTTATTCAGCTTTTTATTCACTGAAACAAGACCCAAAAACAAAAATTGTCCTGTCTGCCAAACTTGTATTTTTAAGAGGCGATGACTTTGTAAGTCAAGGAAATAAAGCCCCTAAGACCAAAACATTTAATAACCATCCAGATTAAAAATAAAAAATTGTAATTTCAACCGATTTCCCTTAACAGTTTTTGTCAGATGGTTGGATCAACTTTTTTAGAACATTTATCCATAAATTAAGAATCAATAAACCATGCTCAAAACCATTGCTTCCATACTGGGAATACTATTATTCTTTTATCTTGTCTTTCTAAGCTATGTATATCTTTTCCAACACAGAATGGTGTATGTTCCTTTCAGTGAATTAGCCGGGGACCCCGCTCAAAAAGGCCTTGCCTATGAGGAAATTTTTCTTGAATCCAGTCATGGCAATAAGATCCATGCCTGGTATATACCAGCCCGAGAGGAACGGGGAGTAGTCCTGTTCTGCCACGGAAATGCCGGAAATATTTCTCACAGACTGCAGACCATAGAGATGCTTAACTCCTTGAATATGTCTGTCCTTATTTTTGATTACCAGGGATATGGAAAAAGCTCAGGCAGGCCTGGAGAAAAGGAAACTTATCAGGATGCCCTTACCGCATGGCAGTACCTTGTAAACTCAAGGATGATACCTCCTGAAAAAATATTTGTGTTCGGCAGATCCCTTGGTGGGGCAGTTGCTGCAGATGTGGCTGCCGGCAGAAATCCTGCAGGAGTAATACTTGAGTCCACCTTTACCAGCGTCATTGATCTGGCAACGCAACTGTTCACATACATGCCGGTACGGCTTTTGATAAGGTTTGAGTATGACACATTAAAAAAATTAGATCAGATAACTTCTCCTGTACTGGTTATCCACAGCTCGGAAGATGAAATTATCCCCTATTCCCATGGCCGCAAAATTTACGAGTCAGCACCTGAACCCAGATATTTTGCCCAAATAAGCGGCGAGCATAACACAGGCTTTATGCAAAGCCAGGACAATTATTTAAAAGAGCTGGACAACTTTTTTTCCAGACATTCTCTATAGTCAAGCTATACGCTTCTGCCATACCTGTCTTCAAACCTTACAATATCATCTTCGCCAAGATAAGAACCTGACTGAACTTCTATCAGCTCCAGAGGGATAGTTCCCGGATTTTCCAGAGAATGGCTCTGTCCTACAGGAATATATGTGGACTGATTCTCAGTGACCAGAAAAGATTCTTCTCCATTGGTTACCCTCGCAGTACCTGAGACCACGACCCAATGTTCAGCCCGGTGATGATGCATCTGCACTGAAAGCTTGGCACCGGGTTTGACTGAAATTCTCTTCACCTGGTATCTTCCGCCAACATCGATAGAGTCGTAAGACCCCCAGGGTCGAAATACTTCCCTATGGGTAACATGCTCACTTCTTCCCTTCTTGTTTATTTCCTGGACAATTGATTTTATATTCTGGGCCTTGTCTTTTCTGGACACAAGCACTGCGTCTTTTGTCTCAACAATTACTAAGTCATCCACTCCTAAGGTTGCAACAAGCCTGCTCTCAGCCAATACCAGACTGTTTCTGGTATCCATGGCCATTACATCTCCGCGCAGAGCATTGCCTTGTGCGTCTTTAAGGCTGATGTCCCAGAGAGATGACCACGATCCAACATCACACCAGCCTGCATCGAGAGGTACAATGGCTGCATTATCGGTTTTTTCCATTACCGCGTAATCAATGGAATTTTCCGGGCAGGAAAGAAATATCTTTTTATCCGCCCTGATAAAATCCATATCCACAGTGATATTTTCCATGGCTTTGGCACAAACATTGTACATTTCAGGCTCAAAACGCTTAAGTTCTTCAAGATATAACCCGGCCTTGAACATAAACATACCACTGTTCCAAAGATAATCCCCGGATTCAAGATATGTTCTCGCTGTATCTGAATCAGGCTTCTCCACAAATCCCTGTACTTTATACCCTGCCTCATCAATCATGGGGCCTTTTTTGATATATCCGTATCCGGTCTCTGGCGACTTTGGAACAATTCCAAAAGTAACCAGTTTATCATTTTCAGCCAGTTGAGATGCCTTTTGGACACTTTCATGAAAAGCATCAACATCTTTTATTACATGATCCGCAGCAAGAACCAGCAGAACAGGATCCTGACCTTTACTTACCGCGTAAAGTGCTGCCAGGGCAATGGCAGGGGCTGTATTACGGCCTTCTGGTTCAAGGAGGATGGGTGCGTTCTCTATCCCCATTCTGCGCAACTGTTCAGCAGCAAGAAATCTCTGGTCTTCATTGCAAACCAGTAAAGGCTGGTCAATGGCAAGTCCATTTAAACGTTTAATTGTTTCCTGAAGCATGCTCATTTCTCCGCCAAAGGCCAGATACTGCTTGGGATAAAGCTTTCTTGACAAAGGCCAGAGACGTGTGCCGGATCCTCCGGCCATTATTACGGGAATTAACATGACTTTGCATCCCTATGATTAAAATAATGTAATAAATAGATACAATCTTTCTTGTTTTTATACGTTAGCCTAACCCTATCCAGAAGTAAACAATTTGAAAACAACCCTGTCTAACGAGCTGGTTTTTCCAGAGATAATTGCAGAATTCAAGGGCCAGAGGGAAATATATCGCTGCTATCTTGAATAGAGCTTTCCATATTTAATATTTTGGCCTGTCACAAAAAAGTAGCACTTATGTCACCAAACCGAGTGGTTTCTTCTTTGCGGTATCTATAAATTACAAGGCAATGGTCGCAACAAGAAGTCCATCTATCACTTTAACATTTTTAACGGAGATTACCATGAACAAAATTTTAAGCATTTTTATCTGCCTTGCTTTTGCTGGGGCTGTCAGTATCGGGGTTTGGTCATCACAAGCTCTGGCAGGAGAAATAACGGTTTATACTTCATATGAAGAAGATGAAGCAGCAGC
>JBHEPK010000060.1:10438-10790 GCA_046260325.1 Desulfonatronovibrio sp. | reverse complement strand
AAGCTCGGCGTAGGTTTTCGCGCTCACTCCGGCAGCCCCGAAGTCGCACTTGACCAGACAGTCAGTTCCAGCGAGGTAATTCTGCAGGGAATATACAAGCTCAGCTTTGCCTTCAATTTCCAGGGCTTTTACTGGCTTGCCGTTCCATTCCATGCCTGTGGCTTCATATCCAGCCGGGAATGCTCTTTGATGGCATGCTCCGCGGTCTGCGGTCATATAAGCCAGTCCCATGCCTGGAATACCTCTGGGACCCCATGCAGGCATTTCCAGCCCTTTTACATGCATGGCCATGAATTCAGCTTCAGCCCCGAGTTTTTCAGCTGCTTTTTTTACGCCCATGGAGAGAAGTTTA
>JBHEPK010000060.1:525-10430 GCA_046260325.1 Desulfonatronovibrio sp. | reverse complement strand
TGAACATTTCCAAATTTGAGCTCGTATCCGGGCAGGTCTTTAATCAAGCCTTTCTGAGCCGCTTCAAAGGCAAAGCTTACGCAGGCTCCCGCAGATATGGTATCCAGGCCCAGCTCATCGCACAGCCTGTTAAGATGAGCTACAGCCCTGGGATCTCCAATATCAAGGTTTGTGCCCAGCATGGCCGCAGTTTCATACTCTACAATGTCAGTCACAAAGGACGCGTATGTCCCGGTTCTTACTGCTCCCATCTGAGAACAGGCAATGGGACAACCGAAACAGGCTGATCTGCCAAGCCACAGTTTTTTGGACTGGCCTTTGTCGCCAAGGGCCGCTGCATGAGAGGATGTGCCATCGGAAAAGTTTTTATTGGGGATAAGTCCAGCTTCATTGGCAAATTCCACTGATCCTGCAGTTCCGGTAGCCATAAGGCCCTGACAGTCCTGGCTCTGGGCAATTTCTTTGTTAGCCTTTATTACTGCTTTTTCAAATTTGCTGTTATCAAAAATATTGACCAGACTGTTTCCTTTAAGGGCAATGGCTTTAAGGTTTTTGGAACCCATTACTGCCCCGGCCCCTCCTCGACCAGCCTGTCTGTTGGTTTCGCAACAGATAAGTGCGTAAGGAACAAGGTTTTCTCCTGCCGGACCAATGCCGGCTATTTTGACCTGATCATCCTCCAGAGATGTTTTGATGCTCTGGTTGCTCTCTATGGCTCCCTGTCCCCAGAAATTACGGGCTGATCTGAGACGTGGTCCTTTGTGGTCAATATGCAGATAAACAGGCTCAGGAGAGCGTCCCGTAAAGATAAGTCCGTCATATCCGGCATATTTTATTTCCGGACCAAAGTAGCCACCAAAATATGAATCAACAAAAGTATTGGTTAAAGGGGACTTGGTGACAACGCAGGCCCGCATGGCCGGTGCAGAGGTGGAAGTCAAAGGTCCCGTCAGAAACATCAGGACGTTTTCAGGACCCAGGGGATCGGCTTTTTCAGGAACAAGATCCAACAGCAGTTTTGCTCCTAATCCCTTGCCCCCGATGTAAGCTTTAATGATCCAGTCAGGGAGTACCTTCTCGGAGAATTCTCCGTTGCTAAGATCTATGTGCAGTATTTTTCCCATATATGAAGTATCAGCCATTTTTACCTCCGCTTAACAGCTTGTTGAATCCTGCTTTAGAAGTTCAAGAGCGCCAAAGGGACAGGCTTGAACGCACGCTGGATTGCCCTGGCACAGGTCGCATTTGTACGCCTTGCCGGTTTCAGGATCAGCATGGATCATTTCCAGAGGGCAATACTGGCTGCAAAGCCCGCAAGAGATGCATTTTTCCTGGTCTATGACAACTGCTCTGGTCTGTTCGTCCCGAGTGATGGCCTTGACCGGACAGACATTGAGGCACATGGGGTTAACGCAGTGTTCGCAGACCACAGGGACATGGGCCAGATTTTCCCACATATGTTTTATCCGGATCATGGATTTGTTGGGATTAAACCCCCCGAACATGTGCATGGAGCAGGCTGTTTTGCAAAGGGAACAGCCTGTGCACAGGTCAAAGTGGGTGCGAATAAATTTTTTGGGTCTGAGCATTTCCATTGTCAGTTCCTGGGCTTTAGGGTTTGTCTTCTTCAGGTTTGAAAAAAATAATGGGATGTTTTAAAGTTTTTATCAAAAAAACAGGGACTGGTAGTACAAGAATACCAGCCCCTGTTTACGAGGTTATACTTTACTCATTTATTGCTTTTTCAATAATGGGCAGAGCAGGTTCGCCGTCAACATTGGTCACGCCTTCCATCCAGCCACGGTATATTTCGGGATTTTCCCTGAGCCAGATAAGCCCTGCATCAAGATGTTCCATGGTATTATCTTCGTGGAGCATGCTCATGGCCTCATTGACCATGTCAATGGGAACCAGATAATTTCCGAGAAATTTACCTATGTTGGGCTGTTCCTCAACAAATCCTTCTCTGGCATTGATATACACAGTGGCAGTGCCGTTATTTTCTCCAAAGGTGTTTTCATCGCTTCCTTTGAGGTATTCCATGTCAATGGTTTTGTTCATCCAATGGGGTGACCAGCCCAGAAAAACAATCCACTGCTTGTTCCTGGCATAACTCTGGACTTGAGAAAGCATTCCGGTCTCACTGGACGGAATCAGATCAAAATCGCCAAGACCGAACATATCTTCATTGATCATATGTTCAATGACTTGATTTCCGTCATTGCCTTCTTCAATACCGTATATCTTGTAGTCGAGTTTGTCTGCGAATTTGGCAATATCTTCAAAGTTCTGCAGGCCACCTTCATATACGTAGCGAGGTACTGCCAGGGTGTATTTGCAGTTTTCCATGATGGGATTCATTTTGATTATTTTTCCACTTTCAAAGTGAGGTGTGGCAATGCCGCTCATAGTGGGCATCCAATTGCCGAGGAACACGTCAGCTTCGTTGGTAACCAGGGCCTGATAGGCAATGGGTACGGACAGCATCATGCTTGAGGCATCGTATCCAAGATTATCAAGAATAAATTCAGCCACTTCAGTTTTAACCGTTACACAGGTCCATGGGACGTACACAAAACGGACGTCTTTGGATGCAAAAGCCTTGGATCCCATGACTATTGTTAATAAGAAAAATACCATTACCATTAGTCTCATCAGTCGTTTTTCCATTTTTAAACTCCTTGTTATCTGGTTACAAATAGAATTAGTCCGGATTTTCCGGGTAATACTTTTAATTGTTAATTTTTGTGCATGTAAAATTCCAAGTCTGACTTGGGCAGGGGGGTGTTGCCAAGAATAATATCAGCGGCTTTTTCCCCGATCATAAGTACCGGAGCACAAATGTTTCCGTTGGTAATTTCAGGCATGACAGAGGCGTCAACGACCCTTAAACCTTCAATACCATGAACTTTTAATTCACTGTCTACAACAGACATTTCATCATAGCCCATTTTGCAGGTGCAGCTGGGATGATAGGCACTTTCGCCTTCTCTGGCCACAAATTCCATGATCTGTTCGTCGGTTTTAATTTCTGGACCTGGAGACAATTCCCTGTCGCGCAGTTCATCAAAGGCTTTCTGGTTGAATATTTCGCGTGAACACTTAATTGCTTCCACCCATTCTTTGCGGTCCTTTTCAGTAGAAAGGTAATTGAACAGAATTTTTGGATATTTTGTGGGATCGCTGGAGGTAATTTTTACATGTCCTTTGGCGTCACTGTACATTGGCCCCACGTGGAGCTGGAACCCGTGTCCTGCGCTGGGCGCAGTTCCATCATATCTGATGGCAATGGGCAGAAAATGAAACTGGAGATTGGGGTACTCCACATACTTGTTGCTGCGGATAAATCCTCCCGCCTCAAAATGATTACTTGCTCCAATGCCTTTTTTGGCAAAGAGCCATTCAAGGCCGATTTTGGGCATATTCCATGGTCTTAGGGCTGGATAGAGGCTGACTGGTTTTTTGGCAGCACACTGGATATATGTTTCTAAGTGGTCCTTAAGGTTTTCACCTACTCCTGGGAGATTCTTTACTACAGGTATTCCAAGGGCTTTAAGTTCATCTGCGTTTCCTATGCCTGAAAGCTGCAGCAGTTGAGGTGAGTTTATGGCTCCTCCACAACAGATAATTTCAGCAGCGTGTACTGTATGTTTGTTTTTGCCTTTTTTGTACTCAACCCCCACAGCAGTCTGGCCTTTAAACAATATTCTGGTGGTCAGAGCCTTGGTAACAACCTTGAGATTGGAGCGATGTAAGGCAGGATGAAGATATCCTCTTGCTGTGCTCCAGCGTCTGCTGCGATAGGTGGTGCTTTCAAACTTGGAAAAACCTTCCTGCTGAAAGCCGTTCACATCTTTAGTCAGGGGGTGTCCTGCCTGCTGGACAGCCTTGAAAAAGGCATCAAACAGGGGATTATCGCATTCAGGGGTAGTCAGGTACTGGTTGCCGTTGTTGCCCTGATAAGCATCAGCTCCTTTAAGTCTGTATTCCATCTTTTTAAAATAAGGCAGACAATTGGCATAGTTCCAGTTTTCCAGGCCTTTTACTGCACCCCATTTTTCATAATCCATGGCATTGCCGCGAATGTGGATCATGCCGTTTATGGAACTTGAACCTCCAAAGACTTTTCCTCTGGGCTGGGCGATACGGCGATTATGCATAAATGGCTCCGGCTCTGATTCATATCCCCAGTTGTAAAAATTGTTTGTAAGATTAAATGACAGGGCAGAAGGCATGTGAATTCTGAAGTCCATGCGGTGATCTCTGCGACCTGCTTCCAGAACCAGAACTTTCCTGTCCGGGTCAGCACTGAGCCGATTAGCCAGAATGCTTCCAGCCGTGCCTGCTCCAATAATAATGGTGTCATATTTCTTTGTCATTTCAGTCTCCATATAAGTTGATTTTTTTTTATAATTTAGTGCAGTCAGTTAGTTTAAATCATTTGTCTTTTCAGATTGAATCTGGCTAACCTTTTCCCTTAATATCATATAATGATAACTAATGTATGATTTGGCCTTGATGGGATCTAAAGCAGCAAGCTCTTTTGCAGTATGCTGCCAGTTCTTTACTGCATAATCTCTGTACTCGGCATCTTCATACAAGGCATTGTCCATTGAACTGAAACCAAGCTGAATCGCCCTCATTATCCATTCAAAAATAGGATTTTTGGTCATCTGGGCAAAAAGTATATTCAGCTCCTTGTCTAACTCAGCCAGGCTTTCAAGTGTCTGGCCGTTGGTTTTAACTGCCTCAGCAATAGACAGATCAGTAATTACATAATCTAAGCTTTCCCTGAATTCGATAATTTGCATGGGATCTGTATGATTTTGTCTCAAAAAAAGGGCAAATGATTCGCTGACACTTATTACTTCGAGATTTTTGATATATGCGCCACCCTTGGAGCCCTTGAGTATTTTAACGAGTCCCTTGTGCTTCAATACCTGCAAAGCTTCTCTGACAACTCCACGGCCTGTTTTGAACAAGCTCTGTAATTCACGTTCACTGGGCAGCTTTTCTCCCGGAGTGATATTGCCTGCTATGATTGCTGCCTGGATCTGCAGGGCAATATCTTCACCCGCACGTCCTGCCTTTACTGGCTCAAAAAGATTATTGGTAATCATTCTGAATTATTGGACCTACCATTTTGGTGGTTTTTAAGCTTGCTCATGTAATGATATGTGGGTTTATGGGCTGATATTGTTTTGTGTTTCGGGTGGTATTCGTATTTTTTATGTCTTTTGTGCTCAAATGGTAGGACCATTCTATATGATAATGAGTTGTTGTCAACCCCAAACATTTTGAAAACAATTATTCAAGGATCAGAAGAAAATTAGGCAAAATGCTGATTAAATACTTCAGTTTTTTATTTCTTTACATTGTGATGAGTGATGCTGTAAGTAAGATTGAAAATTGAGAAGAGGTTAACAGGCTGTTAAGTGTTTTTCGACTTTAAACTGCCAGGCCGGTTTGCTGGATGAGTTTTTCCTGTCAGATTTCTTCAGATATAAAAAATAAATCTATCCTGATAACAAAACATCAATAGTGGGGTTTTAAAATCCATGTCTCTTTTCAGTTCACAATCACTTAGTTTGAGGAAGACAGCTCCCCTTACAGAGAAGGAATTTAGTGACCTGAGTACCTTTATTTATGGATTGGCTGGAATAGAAATTCCAAAACAGAGAAAATATCTTCTGGAAAACAGGTTGCGCTCCAGACTCAATGAATTGAACTTCAATTCATTTTCAGACTATTATAAATACTTGCGCTACGGTCCTGATAAAACAAAGGAAGTGGAGATATTCTGTGAAAAGATGACCACTAATGAAACCAGTTTTTTCAGAGATCCAAAGCAATTGGACGTGTTCAGGGTTTCTGTGCTGGCTCCTCTTATTGAATCTCTTAAAGCATCTGGTAAACAACAGCTTCATATCTGGTCTGCCGGCTGTTCCTCTGGAGAAGAGCCTTATACTCTAAGCATCATGCTCCATGAGATGCTTAAAATGTCAATTATCGGCTGGAAAATTAGAATTACAGCAAATGATATCTCATCCTCCATGATTCAAAAGGCCAAAAAGGGAATATACAGCGAGCACTCATTGCGCAATACTTCCAGGGATATAATCAGCAGATATTTCACTAAAGAGCCCGGTGGTTTCAAGGTTCATCCCAAAGTTCAGAAAAATGTAGTATTTGAGAGGATAAATCTTAATGATTCAGTTGCTGTGAAAAGAATTCCCAAGTCGCAGATAGTTTTTTGCCGCAACGTGATTATTTATTTTGATCCTCCCATGAAAAAAAAGGTAATTAACTCTTTTTATGATAATCTGATACCGCGTGGACATCTTATTCTGGGACATTCTGAATCCTTGCATTCAATAACCAATATATTTCAGCCTTTAAGAAAACCCGGAGGAATTCTCTACCAGAAGATGGATTAAATCTTTTTTATCAAAAGTATTTTCTTCAAGTAGTAATTTTTCCCGGGGTGAAAACTTTTCAATTATATGGATGGAGGCTTTAAGGTGAAAAAAGTTTGTACTGAGCATTTAATACCTGGAATGGTTATTAACAGAGATATACCTGGTGTCGATCAAAGTGTATTTTTGACCAAGGGAACCATCCTCTCCATAGAAGATATTCAAAATATTATGGATCTTGGACTAAGTTCCGTCAGTATTGTTTCCGGAGACAAGGAAGATGACTTGAAGGATCTTGCCAGGCGTTGTGAAGAATATGTCCGCACTTTCTTTTATTATGTAGATCCTGGGAGTTCTTTTTTTAACGGGCTTTACGTGAAAAGCCTCAATGCCAGCATGGAACGTCTTGTTAAGGAAAACTCATGGGTTCTGCCTTGTGAGCAGGAGTTGAGGGCTGCTGACCATCAGTCCAGTAGAGATCTTTTTTTTCAGGGTGAAGGTGGTCCGGAAGATATCGTCGGACATGAAATGGAACTTATATCAGTACCGGATACCTATCTAAAGTTACAGGAAATTTTAAAATCTCCCAAAAGTAGTGCTGCAAATGTGGCAGAGGTAGTTCGCCTTGATGTAAATCTTGTTGCCAAGTTGCTGCGTCTTGTTAACAGCTCCATTTATTCTTTTCCAACAAAGATAGAATCTGTGGAACGTGCAGTAGCTATTATTGGAGTAGAAGGAGTTTCCAGTCTGGCCCTGGGCATAACAGCCATCCCCATGTTCAAAGATATTCCTCCGGATTTAATGGATGTTCCTACCTTCTGGAATCATTCTATAAGCTGCGCAATTTTTTCCAAATCCATAGCTCAGGCAGCAGGGTTTGAGGGTGAACCGTTTTTTACTGTGGGGCTTCTGCATGATGTTGGGCGATTATTGCTTTTGAAAAATCTGCCTCAAGCCTATTTGCAGGTATTGCTTTATGCCAGGGGAAGCTTTATCCCGCTGATGGAAGCAGAAAACGTTATACTGGGTTATAACCATGCTTATCTCGGAGAAATTCTTCTTAAAAAATGGGGTTGTCCTGAAAAGCTTGTGACTCTTGTAGGAGCCCATCATTGTCCAGAGGATAGTTCTATGAACAAAGAAGCATCAATAATTCAATTGGCGGATAATATGGCTCATGCCTTTGCCATATCTAATGGATGGTCCTATGTGATGCCTGGAATGTCTGAGGAAAATCTGAATCTTATGGGGGTGAAAGAAGCAGTGCTCTTAGACCTTTTTGAGAGACATGGTCAAGCTTTGTACGAAATATCGAGATCCCTTGTTTAGAAATTCAAGTCATATTTTTAGTCAGAAGTTAAGCTCCTGGAAAATATCATTTTATTAATCTTAAAGACAAATTTATCAGCTCATGTCAGAGCAATATAATGTTCAGTTTATAAATCCCATACTAAGGGCCGTGCTCAATGTCCTTTCAACCATGGCTAATATTGAAGTCAGTCCGGGCAAGCCTTACCTGAATAAAAGCGGTATTGCACCCGGGGATATTACAGGCAGTGTAGTTATAGAAGGCTATGTTAAGGGAGTGATTTCTCTTAGTCTGAGTAAAGATGTGGTCTTGGCCATTGTCAATAATATGCTTTATGAAAGCTTTACTGAGATTAATGAAGATATTGCTGATGCTGTTGGTGAGCTTACCAATATGATCTCAGGCCAGGCCAGAAGTATATTGTCAGAATCAAATATAAGTTTCAGTGCCGGAACTCCCAAGGTTATTCATGGCAAGGGAAAAAAAATTGATCATATCCCATCTGTACCTGTGCTATCGGTACCTTTCAGTAGCCCCCACGGAGATCTGGTTGTTGAAATCAGTCTTGCCAGTTCATAGTTACCTCGTTTCCGGAAAGAAAATCGGTATTTTCTGCTTTTAATTGGAATCTTACTTGAGGTTCAAGATTTTATGCCTTCAGAAATAGTGCTTAGAAAGCCAAGGTGGTTGCGTGTGAAACTGCCTTCTTCCAAAGATTTTTCCCTTGTGGACCGTGAACTCAAAGATCTGCAGGTGGGCACAGTATGCAGGAGTGCACAATGCCCCAATATATTCGAATGTTTCAGTCGCAAGGTTGCCACTTTTCTGATCCTTGGTCCTGTCTGCTCCAGAAGGTGTACGTTCTGTGACGTACCCAAAGGAGATCCTCAATGCATTGATTCCGATGAACCGGCCAAAATTTCTCAGGCTGTTCATAAACTCAAGCTAAGACATATCGTTATAACTTCTGTCACCAGGGATGACCTTGATGATGGAGGGGCAGGGCAGTTCAGCAAAGTTATATCAAGGCTTAGAAATGATCATCCCAGCTCCACTATTGAAATTTTGATTCCTGATTTTCAGGGAAAGGCCAAAAGCTTGGATACTGTAATTGATGCCGGGCCGGATGTTATAGGGCATAATATGGAAACTGTCAGGCGTTTGTACCCAAGGGTAAGACCTGTAGCTGATTATGACACAAGTTTAAATCTTTTGAAGTATATCAGTGAGAATTCAGAGATTAAAGTCAAGACAGGAATTATGGTGGGTCTTGGAGAGAGTGATGGGGAAGTTCTTGAAGTTCTGGAAGGTATTGCCGGATCAGGATGTGATCTGACAACCATTGGTCAATATTTGAGACCAGGTATTGCCAACCTTCCGGTGGATCGTTATGTGAACCCTGATATTTTTGAAGAATATGCAGCAGCAGGTAAAGATATGGGGCTTAAAATGCTTTGTGGTCCCCTTGTCCGAAGCAGTTACCATGCTGAAGAATTTTCAAATTGTTCAAATTAAGCAGCAGCATTTTCTGCTTTTTAAAGACAGCTCAAGGCTATCTTGTCAGAATGCAGAGAACGCTGCTGCTTTAAGAATTCAATCAATATTGTTATTATCTTCTTCCCCGGCTTGGGCGACCTTTATCCCTGTCGCCGCCTCTTCCTCTTGGTCCGGGCTTGAATGCTGCTGATTCAAGGTCAAACTCTTCTCCATTTTCTTCCATGATAACGGCCATTCGGCTCAGGCGCACTTTGCCCCTGTCTCCAACTTCGATGACCTTGACCTTGATTTTGTCTCCGATACTGACCACATCACTGACCTGGTCAATCCTCTTGGTATCAAGCTGTGAGATGTGAACCAGCCCGTCAACACCAGGCAGGATTTCAACAACTGCTCCAAAATCCAGTATCCTTTTGACTTCACCCTCATAATCTTTTCCAAGTTCAGCCTTCTGGTTGAAGACCATAATCATTTCCTTGGTTTTAGCTCTGCTCCTGAGCTTTGTTGGCGCGCTGTACCCGGATAGCATCATTGACAAAGGACTCAATCAGACCATTATGCTCGGCATAGCGTTACCCAACTTTCTCGTTGGCCTAGTCCTTGTTCTCATTGTGTCATTGTGGTTAGGATGGCTCCCTGCAACGGGATTTGCGCCGCCATCGCAGGGCTTAGGACTGTGGTCG
>JBHEPK010000060.1:0-515 GCA_046260325.1 Desulfonatronovibrio sp. | reverse complement strand
ATAACATCCTTGATTTTATCTGTATCAACATAAACTACTTCTGTTTTAGGTGCATATTGTGAAAGCTCTTCTCTGGGCTTGTCAAGGGCCTGATTCATGCTGTCCAGGATGGTTTTTTTGGCTACGCTGGCCTGGTCCAGAGCTTTATACATAACATCTATGGGGATGCCGGGAATCTTGATATCCATCTGAACTGCCGTGACTCCGTCATAGGTACCGGCAATCTTGAAATCCATATCACCAAGGTGATCTTCGTCGCCAAGGATATCCGTGAGCACCAGGTATTCATCTCCTTCTCTGATCAGTCCCATGGCAATGCCTGCCACAGGCTGTTTAATGGGCACGCCCGCGTCCATAAGGGATAAAGTTCCGCCGCATACCGTAGCCATGGAAGATGAGCCGTTGCTCTCCATTACTTCGGAAACAATTCTGATGGTAAAAGGGAAGTCTTCAGCAGAAGGCAGAATCGGAGTTAAGGCCCTTTCAGCAAGGATGCCGTGTCCGATTTCTCTTCT
>JBHEPK010000006.1:26993-27365 GCA_046260325.1 Desulfonatronovibrio sp. | reverse complement strand
AGGACATGGATTCTTCCATACAGGGAGGTTCCATCTTCGGGCTGCATTACGTATGACTTTTTTTTCTGTCAAAAGCATTGGACGTATAACTGTCAATTTTCCTTTAAAAAAATATTCCTTGGGGGAAATGCTGCTCATTCTTCCACCATGGGTAAGGTTCAGGAAAAAGGTTGCTGCGAGATCATCAGAATTATGACCAAGGGCAAGGTGGGTAAGATTATATTTTTGACAGAGATTAAAAAGAATTTTCCTTCTGCCCCAGGAGCAGATAAAGCACGGGGATTTGGTATTGTCAGGATGGTGAGCATCAGGGCCAATATTTGTAATTTCAATATGTGATGCCATCTGGTTGCTATCAAGCCACTCTTCAAG
>JBHEPK010000006.1:22729-26936 GCA_046260325.1 Desulfonatronovibrio sp. | reverse complement strand
TACCCAGCTGTCCACTCCTCCAGACAGGGCAATTCCCACCCGTGCTCCGGGATGGATCATTTCTGTCTGATGTATGATCTTTCCGCTGCTTCCCAGACATGTTTTCTGGGCGGAGTTAAGATTTTTTCTGAATCCCATGATTGTTCCAGGTGGTGACGATTAAATATTGATATTCAAGGCCACCATGTTGTGAAGACAGGCTTTACCTGAGAGCAGGAAAGCATGGAGAATAACTTGGAAAACCGACAGTTCACATTTGTAAAGAAAAACTTTCCGGATGGAAACTAATTGGTACATGGCAATATTTCAAGATTAAAAAGATGCTGGAAAATTTTTTAAGAATTTTTTCTTGACCTTTAGTAGGTTGATCATTAATTAATTTAAGTTTTGCTATTGAGGGTTAATCCTTCATAACTTTTATTTTGTATGAGGTTAATATGGCCAGAATAACTGTAGAAGATTGTCTGCAACAGGTTAATAACAGATTTCTGTTGGTCCAGATGACAGTGAATAGAATCAAACAATACCGTGAAGGGTATGTTCCTCTCGTGGAGAGTAAAAATAAAAAAATTGTAACAGCCTTGCGTGAGATTGCAGCGGGTAAGGTTATACCTTCCAAGTCAATTCAGAAAGCAGGGGTTAAGGTTGATTAGATATGGCGGATAAAAGGGATTACTATGAAGTTCTTGGAGTTTCCAGGCAAGCCGGGGATGAAGAGATAAAAAAAGCCTATCGTAAGCAGGCCTTTAAATATCATCCAGATCGTAATCCTGATGATCCTCAGGCGGAAACTCTTTTTAAAGAGGCTGCTGAAGCATACGAAGTCCTGCGTGATCCTGATAAAAGACAGAGATACGATCATTTAGGGCATGAAGGCCTGAATAATAACGGCTTTGGTGGGTTTAACAATACAGAAGACATCTTCAGTTCATTTTCAGACATCTTTGGAGATTTTTTTGGATATGGAAGCCGTCAGTCCGGTCCAAGGCCCAGATCAGGTGCAGATCTTCGATATAATTTGAATGTTTCTTTTAGAGATGCTGCAAAAGGAACCGAGATCGATCTTGATTTACCCAAGAGGGCAACTTGTGAGAGATGCAGCGGTGAAGGTTCAGAACCGGGGCATTCAGCTGAAACATGCGCTCATTGCCAGGGAAGAGGGCAGATTCATCGTTCCCAGGGTTTTTTCCAGGTTGCAATGCCTTGTCCCATCTGTCGCGGCCAGGGAATGGTTATTACTCATCCTTGTAAGGAATGTTCTGGCAGAGGAATTGTCAAGGTTCACAAGAAGATTAAAGTCAGAGTTCCGGCAGGTGTTGATAATGGAAGCAGGCTCAGGCTCAGAGGCGAAGGTGACCCTGGTGAGAATGGGGGACCTCCTGGTGATCTTTATGTTGTACTCTATGTAGATGAAGACGATATCTTTGAAAGACAGGGTCAGGACCTGATAATCAGCGTTGACATATCTTTTATTCAAGCGGCCCTGGGTACTAAGGTTGAAGTTCCGACCTTGGATGATCCTGTTACCATGGAGATTCCCAAGGGAACTCAAAGCGGCAAAGTCCTCCAGCTTAAAGGACTTGGTCTGCCTCATCCCGGTACACCCCACAAAGGTGATCTGCTGGTTCAGGTAAATGTAGTTATTCCTAAGAAGGTAACTAAAAAACAGGAAGAGCTGCTACTTGAGTTTGAGCGACTGGAAAACCAGAAAACAGGACATAAAGTAAAAAGTTTTTTTAAGAAAGTCATGGGTGAATAGGCTTTATGAGCAGCAATACTTTGACGCATCTTGACAAGAACGGCGGAGTGAGAATGGTTGATGTAGGTGATAAACCTGATACCCCGAGAAGAGCTGTTGTTCGAAGTCAGGTCCGTCTTTCATCTGAAACCTTCAGTCTTCTCCAGGATAAGGCCCTGCCCAAGGGGGATGTTTTGGTCACAGCCAAAATTGCAGGTATAATGGCTGCAAAGGAAACAAGCCGCCTTATTCCCATGTGCCATCCTGTTTTTCTCAGTTATGTGGATGTACGCTTCTACCCTGATGAGCTGGAATCCATAATCGTTGTTGAAGCTGAAGCAGGGACCACATCTTCTACCGGGGTAGAGATGGAAGCATTGGTCGCCGCACAGACAGCCTGTCTGACCATATATGACATGTGTAAGGCTGTTCAGAAAGATATTGTCATTGACAATTGCCGGCTGATCCACAAAAGCGGCGGGCGAAGCGGAGTGTATGAAGCTCCGGCAAAGTAAATCCCCAATACTGCATTCAATATGGTGGGACGCTTCTAAGTAACTTAAGGCGAATAGGCAACCAATTCAGCCATTTATACTTTTGCCATACAGATTGCTTCAGTCGCTCACGCTCCTTCGCAATGACAGGTATTGCGCAATCTCTTCTGTGACTATCAGGTGTCATTGCGAGCGAGTCTTCGAGCGCGGCAATCTCTCTCGCGTTTAGAAAAATTAAAGTTACTTGCAGGTTTGATCCCGGTCCGCCCGAGTGGGACGCTTACAAATAAAATGAACTACCAGTTCATGCGTACCTTCACTCCAGTCTTGTGCATATATTCCTTTATCCCGGCAATGCTGTATTCTCCATAGTGAACAATGGAAGCAATCAGGGCGGCAGAAGCTTTACCTGTTGTTACAGCTTCCACCATATGCTGAGGGTTGCCTGCCCCTCCTGATGCAATGACTGGTATCGTGACATTTTCCGAGATCATGCTGGTCAGTGTTAATTCGTAACCGTCTTTTGTTCCATCAGCATCAATGGAGTTGACGCACAGCTCTCCAGCACCAAGTCTCTGGGCTTCCCGGGCCCACCACAGGGCATCAATGCCCATGTGTTTTCTTCCTCCGTGAATAACTATTTCATATCCTGAAGGAATTTTTTCCGATTTTTCCACCTGAAGAACATCCATGCCCACGACAATACATTGAGAGCCAAAAGATTCTGCGCCTTCTGAAATTATTCTGGGGTTTTTTACAGCCGCTGAATTTACAGAAACTTTTTCAGCCCCGGCGAGTAAAACGTTTCTCATATCCTCTAAGGTGCTGATTCCTCCGCCTACGGAAAAAGGGATAAATATTGTTTCAGCCACTTCCTCCACAACCTTGAGCATGATGCCCCTTCCTTCGGCTGAAGCAGTTATATCGTAGAAAACAATTTCATCGGCGCCCTGTTCATAGTACAGCCTGGCAGTTTCAACCGGATCTCCAATATCCACATTACCCTTGAATTTTATGCCTTTGGTCAGCCTTCCGTCACGTACGTCAAGGCAGGGGATAATTCTTTTGCTAAGCATGGTTTTTCTCCAGACAGTAATGATAAAAATTGGACAGAATCTGCAGGCCTGGTTTCCCGCTTTTTTCAGGGTGAAATTGCATAGCCCATAATCCAGGACGGCCAAAGATTGAACTGAATTCAAGGCCGTAATTAGTTTTTCCTATGGCATATGCTGGATCCGGAATCGGATAATATCCATGAACAAAATAAAATTCTGTATCATCAGATATCCCTTTAAACAGAATGCAGTTTTTTTCCAGCTTGATAGTGTTCCAGCCCATATGAGGTATATTTATGGGCTGGCCTGATTCATCTTTGAGCTCTGGATCAAATTTTTCACATCTTCCAGGAATAATTCCCAGTGTTCTGGTTCCATTTTCACTGCTTTCATCAAGAATAATCTGACATCCAAGGCAGATTCCAAGCATGGGTTTTCCTGAAAGAACCAGAGATTTGATTGTTTCATCGAGCCTGTTGGCCATGAGGTTGCGCATTGCTGAGCCTGCCGCGCCTACTCCTGGAAAAATAAAGCCTTTGGATGCCTTAAGGGTCTCCGGGTCACTGGTAATTTCACTGGAAATACTGAGATGATCCAGGGCTCTTTTAACACTGGTCAAATTTCCAGCTTTATAGTCTAAGATAGCAATCATGGCAGTTCCTTATTTTATTTGATTTTCCCAGTCCCTGGTTTCAAACCAGTAATGCTTTCTTTGTTCCAACCAGCCTTGGGCCTGTACAAAGCGAATCCAGTTGTCCAGAAAATTCAGGGTATCAAAGTCACCTTTACGTAAAGCAAAACCAATGGGCTCGCTTGTAAAAGTTTTTTCAATGGGAACAAAGAGTTTTTCCGAATGAAGAATGGCTTGAAAAGCAGGCAGTGGAGCTGAGGCCACAACTGCATGTACCCGACCGTTTAAG
>JBHEPK010000006.1:19891-22629 GCA_046260325.1 Desulfonatronovibrio sp. | reverse complement strand
CCTTCAGCCTTTTGTTTATGAGCGACTAAGGACATGCCTGAATAATCATAAGGGATGGAAAAGTTTACCTTGAGGTTTCGGTCAGGTTTTATGCCCATTCCTCCAATAATAATATCGAATTTTCCAGTAAGCAGGGCAGGAATAATGCCTGACCATTTAGTGGGTATGAATTCAGCTTTAACACCCATATCCTGAGCAAGTCTTTGGGCAACATCAATTTCAAAACCTATGAAATTCCCTTCTTTATCCTGCATGGCCCAGGGAACAAATGTGGACATGCCCACACGCATCACGCCTCTTTGCATAATTTGTTCAATGGTGCTTTCCTGCACCAGTTGGGAGCGTATTGGTGATGATACTGCAGTGGAAGTAAAAATAAGGGTGATAAAAATGGCAGTTATAATTAACTTGAAGCGTAACATATTTCCTCCAGATAAAAGAATTAAAAGACTACCGCTTTTCTGTGCGCGGTTTACCCTGCTGAATGTATTTTTCCAGAATTGTAACCAGAAAAGTTATGATTAGTGCTATGGCAAGATATATGGCTGCTACGGTAAACCATATTTCAAAGGTTAAAAAAGTATTAGATATTATTACCTGGCCCTGCATTGTCAAGTCATAGATGGCAATGGTGCTTACAAGAGCTGAATCCTTGATTAAGGAAACACTCTGATTGGTCAGCGGAGGGAGTAGAAATTTGTAAGCCTGTGGTATTATGATATAAAAATATGTCTGGAAGTTGTTTAATCCAGTACTTCGGGCCGAATCCCACTGCCCCCTGTCAATGGATTGTATGCCTGCTCTGATTATCTCAGAAGCGTAAGCTCCTTCAAAAAGACTCAAAGTCAGAACAGCGGTCATAAAAGGTGAAATCCCCAGGATTGGGGACAGGACAAAATAGTTGAACAGGAGTTGAACCAGAAGAGGAGTATTGCGGATGGTTTCTACATATGATCTGGATAGAAACCTGGCTACAATGGATGCTGATAATCTGAACAGACAGGCAACAAGTCCGAATATAAAGGTCAAAACAAGACTGATTCCAGTAATCTTCAAGGTAATCCATAGTCCCTGAAGCAAAAGACCAGGTACAAACTGGCCCTGATCAAAAGTAAATATGAACTGTTTAACTCTGTACCATTGCCAATTATAGTATAGTTTTTCAGAACCAGCAGAAACAAGCCAGAATAAAAGTCCTAAAATTATTAAGAACTTAATTATATCTCTTGAACTTTGGGATATGACTGCTTTGTACAGGTTGTTTTTGATAGTGGATATCATTCTTGAAAATTCAAGGGGCAAGGTGACATTGAAAGTCCCTGACCTTCCAGGCCAGGGGTAGAAAAGGTCAGGGACATCATGTCAACTGTCATATTAAGGGTTCAGGAAGAAAACCGACAGTTTCCATCCGTAAAGAAAGACTTTCCGGATGGAAACTATAAAGCCATCAAGAGCAGGCTTCGATATATTCAATTCTCAGGGAATCAATAAGTTCTTTAACTGACATTAAACCAGTTATTCTGTATGCTGTTTCACCTGCAAAGGCAAAGCCCCTGTGCATCTTCCCTTTTTTTGCACTGTTCAAGGCTGAAGCTATGCAATATGGGCTTTTCTTATAATCACATGTAACTATGCAGTGGTATGGACATTTAAAGGGTTTTCTTTTTCCCTGTTCAACGTCATTAAGAAAAGTGTTGCGAAGAGCCCGACCAGGCATTCCAACAGGACTTTTGATGACCATTACATCATCTTTTTTTGAGTCAATAAATGCCTGTTTAAATTTGGGATCGGCATCGCATTCATGAGTAGCAACAAAACGGGTGCCCAGCTGAACACCAGACGCTCCGAGACGCAGGTATTTACAGATGTCAGCTCCAGTATAGATACCCCCTGCAGCAATAACAGGGATCTTTTCTCCTGATTCCTGCTCAAAGGGTTTAACTGACTCCACAACTTCCTGTACAAGGTTTTCCAGCTTGAAGGCTGGGTCATCAAGCTGCTCAGATTTAAAGCCCAGGTGTCCGCCTGCCATGGGGCCTTCAACAACAAAGCCGTCAGGAACGTAATTAAATTTGGATGTCCATTTTTTGCAAATAATTTTGGCTGCTCTTGCAGATGAAACAATGGGGACCAATTTTGTTTTTGAATCCTCGTTCAGATATTTGGGTAAATCAAAGGGCAGGCCAGCTCCGGAAAAAATAATATCAATGCCTTCCTGAATGGATGTTTTGACCATGTCTGTGAAGTTGGTCAGGGCAACCATGATATTAACTCCGAGTATTCCTGTGGTCATTTCCCTTGCTTTTCTGATTTCACTTTTCAAGGCCCTGATATGTGCCTGAACAGGATTTTTGGCTACATCAGGTTCATCAATTCCGATCATGGCAGCAGAAATGACTCCGATACCACCCTGGCTGGCTACAGCTGAAGACAGTCCTGACAGGGAAATGCCAACTCCCATGCCTCCCTGGATAATGGGTACCTTAGCCACAAGATCTTTTATTCTAAGTTCTGGAAAGTTCATATATTCCTCCGGTATATGTTTAAATATTTTTTTATCAGAACACAGGACATTATAAAAAGCAAGAATACCCTTCTAACCTTTATCGGCAATAAATGTGATTTTTGCAAAGATTTATCCTTGACTTTTAATGAATGATATTGAAATTCATTATGCCAAACAAAATATGTAATTCAGCAAATAAATTTAGTGGAGAACGGATGAGTAAGACAGTTTG
>JBHEPK010000006.1:12706-19881 GCA_046260325.1 Desulfonatronovibrio sp. | reverse complement strand
TGCCTGCGTCAAATGGCGGTTAACCAGAAAGGTATCATTAGAATTGTTGGAGGTCATGGTGAGATGGGGCGAAGGATCAGAGATATGGGACTTGTCCCAGGTGTGGAAGTCCAGATTGTCGGGCGGGCACCCCTTAATGACCCTGTAGCCCTCAGGCTCAGAGATTTTACTTTAACCCTGCGCAACAATGAAGCAGATCAGATATTTGTAGAGATTGTAAATGGCAGATAATAAGAAAATTACTATTGCTTTGTCCGGTAATCCCAATGCCGGGAAGACCACACTTTTTAATACCCTGACAGGTTCAAGGCAGCATGTTGGCAACTATCCGGGTATTACTGTTGAGAAAAAAGAGGGTTTTATTGAAAGTGCTGGCCATATGCTGCATTTTGTAGATCTTCCAGGTACTTATTCCCTGACAGCCTATTCCCAGGAAGAACTGGTAGCCAGAAATTTTATGGTTCAGGAAAAACCTGACCTTGTGGTGGATGTGGTTAATGCTTCAGCCCTTGAGCGGAATCTGTATCTTGCTGTCCAGATTCTTGAACTGGGCGCGCCTTTGATTCTGGCCTTGAATATGATGGATGAGGTCAAAAAGAAAGGAATGACCCTTGATACAGAGCTTCTGGAACAGAGGATGGGCTGTAAAGTTGTGGAGACTGTGGCCAGGCAGGGCAGAGGGAAACAGAAACTGATTGATACTATTATTGAGATGAGTAATCAGACAGAAGCCTTTAAAGCTCCTCTGAAAATTTCCTATGGCCCTGATCTTGACCCTGTTATTGAAGAAATGACTTCCATCATAGAAAAAAATGTTTTTCTTACAGATACATATCCTGCCAGGTGGATTGCCCTCAAGTATCTGGAAATGGATGATGAGATTCTCTCCGAAGGACGTAAAAAATCCAAGGATGTTTCTGAAAAACTTGAGCAGGCAGCCCATGAAGTAGCTGATCATTGCCTCAAGACATTGAAGACATATCCTGAAGCAGTAATTGCTGATTACAGGTATGGATTTATTTCATCCCTTCTAAAGGATGTCGTCACAAGAGATGAGCAACGCCAGCGCATTGAAATGTCAGATCAGGTGGACAAGTTTCTGACTCACAGGCTATTGGGTCCGTTGTTTATGGTCTTTGTTCTATATATGGTTTACAATCTGACTTTTCTTGTAGGCGACGTTCCGCTTGGTCTTATAGAGAATTTTTTCGGGTGGCTTGGAGATGCGGTCAGAGCTGTTATGCCTGATGGTTTGCTTCAGTCCCTTATTGCCTCAGGTATAATTGACGGAGTTGGAGCCGTACTCAGTTTTGTTCCTTTGTTGATGATTATTTTTTTCTGCATCGCTTTTCTGGAAGACTCAGGCTACATGGCCAGAGTAGCTTATATGCTTGACCGTGTGTTCAGGTATTTTGGTCTGCATGGCTGTTCCATTATGCCGTTTATTGTTTCAGGTGGAATTGCAGGGGGATGCGCTGTTCCAGGAATTATGGCTGCCAGAACTCTGAGGAGTCCCAGGGAAAAACTGGCTACCATCCTTACAGCCCCTTTCATGACATGCGGTGCCAAACTGCCTGTTTTTCTGCTGCTTGCAGGATTGTTTTTTCCTGGCAATCAAGCCCTTGCATTATTCTTTATAACAGTTCTGGCCTGGGCTTCTGCCCTTTTGGTATCCAAGCTTTTACGCTCAACCATTATTAAAGGGCCAGCTACACCATTTGTCATGGAGCTTCCGCCTTACAGGCTTCCAACCTTGCGTGGTCTTCTTATTCATACCTGGGAGCGTACCTGGCAGTATATCAAAAAAGCTGGAACAATTATTCTGGCTATATCCATTATTATCTGGGCTGCCATGACCTTTCCGCAATTACCTGAAGAGCGTCTTGCTTATTATGAATCCATGTCCATGGAGGTGGAAAATATTGATGAAAGCGTTGAAAGAGAGCTTGAGTTAATACCTGAAGCAGATCCAGACCTTTCTCTTGAGGAACAGGTGGAATTTTCTCTTGCCGGAGAGCAGTTGGCTTATTCTTATGCCGGGCGAGTGGGCACGTTTATCGAGCCTGTAACTAAATGGGCCGGGTTTGACTGGAGGATAAATATTTCTCTTGTGGGCGGATTTGCAGCCAAAGAGGTAATTATTTCAACATTAGGTACAGCATATTCACTTGGAGCAATGGATGAAGAGCCTTCATCCCTGGCAGGACGGATTGAACAGGATCCGGACTGGGATGCCAAAAGGGCAATCAGTCTGATTATTTTTGTTTTATTATACGCTCCGTGCTTTGTAGCTGTTGTAGCCATTGCCAGAGAGTCTGGTTCCTGGAAGTGGGCAGGCTTTTCAATGGTGTTTAATACTGTTTTTGCATTTGGTTTCTCAACAGTTGTTTATCAAATTCTTAAGATATTCATCTAATGAGCTGAATTATGACTTCCAACCAGGAAAAAGTATCCAAACCAATTGATGAGTTTCCTTATGGCAGTTTTGTCAGGGTAATTCATATTGATTCGGGCAAAAGTGCCTTGTCCAGATTTTGTGCCCTGGGCCTGACCCCGGGAACCAAGGTTCAAGTTTTTGTCAATGGCAAAGGGCCAATCAAGCTGAAATTCAGAGATTCTGAAATTGCCCTTGGCCGGAAGTTTGCCCATAAGATTTTGGCCATGCAGGTAGAAGAAGATGATTGAAAAAATTATAATATTTGTATTGGTGGCAGTCTGTTTTATTTATGTGGGTAAAAAACTTTATAATTCATATAAAAAAAGCATTACAGGTCCGGTCTGCGGATGCAGTAATGCTGATTCAAGTACTTGCCCGGGTAAATCAGCTGACTGTAATTGCCATAAGGACTGTTTCCAACCGGATGACTTAAGGGACAAATAAATGTGGTTTTAACATGTTGCCAAATCAGAATGGCAAAATCTTAAAGTTCATAATTTGTTGCTTAAACGGTTAAAGTTGCTTGTAAATATGCACTCATTCTAAGTTGCGTACCGGCCAGACATAAAATTCTAAATAGGGTTTGAAGCCCACTCCAACGGCCCCTTTATTCAGGTAAAGCACGTAAGCCCAGTCAGGTTCAAAAAAGCTTGTAGTTGAAGACCAGTAACCATCCTGCAGGTCTGTAAACGGGTGGTCTAAAGGCAGGGCAGGTGTGTGGTTTGAGGTATCCACCAGCGATTCAAGTTCATTGATGTTGGGAAGTCTCCAATTCTGATGGGTTTCCAATTGCTTTACCATTTTGAGGGCCTGTTCCCAACTAACAGGAAAAGTTTTAATGTCTCCCGGATTGTACCAGACAAGGTTTGTAAGTTTGTCGAGGACGTGATTGTTAAGAAGGGAAAATCTCGGTTTGGGCCATGTCTGACCTTTGCGTAATTCCCCGTCTTGTCCTGTCTGCCCGCAGGAAATTTCAAGACCATGTTCATTAAAGCACTGTTTCTGGCCTGAACATGGAATGCCTTTTGATTGCCCGCGTACCGGCCAGGTCAGATATCTTTGTTTTTTCCCTCCATAAAACATTCTTCCGCCTTCAAGGTGAATATACCAGGCATAGGCTGGGGCAATTGCAGCAGTTGTTGATGTCCAGTACCAGCCCAAAAAGATATCTTCAAAGGGATGGTCTGAGGGCAAAGCTGGTTTTCTGTGTCCATGAGAAATTATTGAGCGCAGCTCACGTCTGTTGGGCATTCTCCAATCATTATAACCGGCAAATCCTTGCTTATTGAGGCTTTTAATCTCTTCCAAGGCCTCAGACCAGGTCAAAGGAAAATCAAATAAATTGACTTTTCTGGTCCAGGTAAGATTGGTTAAAAGGTCTTGAACAGTATCTTTTTTTTCAGTGCTGAATCTTGGATATGGCCATGATTCCCCGATCTGGAAGAAGGCATCCTGTCCGGAGTTTAAGCAGGAAATTTCCATACCTTTCTGATCGAAGCATTTTTCAAGGCCGGTAAACAAAATATTTTTTATCATATTCTAACAGCTATTTTTACTCATTCTCAGTTAATTGGACTTCATCTTTTCCATCTCTTTCCGTGAGCAGGACATCTACCTTTTCTGACAGGGAAGTGTTGACTTTTTTTCCGGTAAAATCAGCATGAATAGGAAGTTCTCTATGCCCTCTGTCAATTAGAACAAGAAGCTTGATACTTCTTGGTCTGCCAAAATCAAGAAGAGCTTCCAGGGCGCTTCTGACAGTGCGTCCTGTAAATAAGACATCATCTATTAGAATAAGATCTTTTCCGGTTATGGAAAAACTTATTTCAGTGTTGTTAATAATGGGGGCAGATGCAAGGTTGGTCCAGTCATCCCTGTACAGATTTATATCAAGCTTGCCCAAGCGTACTTTCTGCTGAGTCCTCATTTCAACAATGTTCTGTATTCTTGAAGCCAGGTCAACACCACGCCTTTGAATACCTACAAGGGCCATATTGGTAGTGTCAGTGATATGCTCCAGAATTTCAAAGGTCATTCTTTCCAGTGTCTTGTTAATTTCTCTATCATTGAGGATAATTCTTTCTTTCATGATTTTCTCCTTGACATAGATCTAAACTACAAAAACTATAATTGTTAGATAATGAATGCAAGTCCTGGATTTCAATTCATCAAGGCTATCTGTTAAATTATTGGGGTTTATAATGTCTAATATTAAGAAAAGATTCAAGATTAAGGGAATGACCTGTGCTGCCTGTGCAGCAAGGGTTGAAAGGGCAGTGTCCTGGGTGGAAGGAGTTGAAAAGGTAAGTATTAATCAGGCTACTGACACAATGTATGTTGAGTTTTCAGAAAATACTGCCGTGTCCGTTATTACCAATGCCGTTAAAAAAGCAGGGTATGAGGCGGTTTATATAGATGAGGATTCTCATGTTTTAAAATTGCAGGTTAAGGGCATGACTTGTGCCGCCTGTTCTGCTCGTGTGGAAAAGATTCTTAAGAGTCAGCCAGGAGTTAAGGATGCTCAAGTTAATCTTGCCAGTGAGTCAGCAAGGGTCAAGTCTGACTCTGATTTCAGTTTTGAGCTTGCAGCAAAGGGTGTAAGTAAAGCCGGGTTTGAAATTTCAATCATTGAGGATGGTACTTCATCTTTTGACCTGGATGCGGCTGCAAAACTTCAGCAGATGAAGTTAAAAGCTGTGGTGGCTCTTTGTTTTGCTGTACCATTGATGGTGGTGGCCATGGGCGAGATGGTCGGCATTCCACTGCCGCAGATAATAAGCCATCATTCAAATCCTCTTAATTTTGCTATTGCCCAGTTGCTTTTGACGCTGCCCATAGTCTGGTCTGGAAGACATTTTTACCTATATGGCTTCAGAAACCTTTTTCGCTTAGCTCCCAATATGGACTCTCTCATAGCCATTGGTACCGGGGCTGCTCTCTCTTACAGCCTCTGGAATTTTGTGGAGATTATCCTTGGTCATATGCCTCATCAAAAGGCCATGGATCTTTATTTTGAGTCTGCAGCAGTTATTATTGCCATGGTTTCTCTTGGTAAATATCTGGAGCAAAGGGCCAAAACCAGGACATCTGATGCCATAAGGCAGCTCATCAGTTTAAGACCTGACACTGCAGTGGTGCTTGATGGCGATGAACAAAAAACCATTCATGTGGATGAAATAGAAAAGGGACAGATAATTATTGTCAGGCCAGGGGAAAGAGTTCCTGTGGATGGAGTTGTAGTCAAAGGGAATTCATCTGTGGATGAGTCCATGCTCACCGGAGAGAGTATTCCCTTAGCCAAATCCCAGGGAGATATGGTTTATGGGGGCACACTTAATACAACCGGGAACATCAGGTTCCTGGCTGAAAAAATTGGATCAGAAACCACTTTAGCCAGAATAGTAAAGATGATTGAAGATGCCCAGGGCTCCAAAGCCCCTATTGCTTCTCTGGCAGACAGAGTAAGTTTGTACTTTGTGCCTGTGGTCATATTTATTGCGATTGTTTCAGGTTTGTCCTGGCTTATAGTTGGTCAAACATAATTTACCTTTGCTTTGAGGATTTTCATTGCGGTTCTGGTTATTGCCTGTCCATGCGCCCTGGGTCTGGCCACTCCCACAGCTATTATGGTGGGAACAGGAAGGGGTGCACAGCTTGGTGTATTGATAAAAGGCGGTGAAATACTGGAGGCAGCCAAGAGTGTGCAGGTGGTGATATTTGATAAAACTGGAACACTGACCATGGGACAACCTGCCCTTACTGATACTCTCATCTTAGATAAAAATTACAGAGAAGATGAATTGTTATCTTTACTTGGCGCTGTTGAAGATCAGTCAGAGCACCCATTAGCCAGGGCCGTGGTTAACGGGATTCGGGAAAAATTTAAGGGTGATTTTGCAGATATTGAAAGTTTTGATTCCATTCCAGGCAAGGGTGTTAAGGCAGTGGTTAATGGATATGAGGTTGTGGCAGGAAGTTTTGACTTATTTAAAGAATTGATGCCAGATGTGATTAGCCAGGCTGAACCGGAAAGAATTAAAGAGGATTTGAGCAGTCAGGGCAAAACACCACTGCTTATGTCCATTGATAAAAATATTGTCATGGCCATGGGTGTTGCTGATAAAATACGGCCTGAAGCCTCTGAAGTGGTAAAGAAATTGAGAGCCTCTGGCATAAATGTAGTTATGCTCACAGGAGATAATGAGAAAACAGCCAGAGCTATTGCCGCACAGGCAGGTATTGATAATGTCAGAGCCCAGGTTTTACCAGAGAACAAGGCCAGGGAAGTAGAGGCTTATCAGGAACAGGGATTTAAGGTGGCAATGGTGGGTGATGGCATTAATGATGCTCCTGCCTTGACCATGGCTGATGTTGGTATTTCCATGGGAACAGGAATCGATGTTGCCATAGAATCAGGTGATGTGGTTCTGATGCAGGATAATCTCCACGGAGTCCTTACCGCGCTTGATCTCAGCCGGGCAACTGTTAGAAATATAAAGCAGAATCTTTTCTGGGCATTTATATATAATATTTTGGGTCTCCCCGTAGCTGCTGGTATTTTAAAACTTTTTGGCGGACCCACTTTAAGCCCCATGTTTGCCGGAGCAGCCATGGCCATGAGTTCCTTTTCAGTGGTTTCCAATGCCCTGAGGCTTAGATTTTATAAGCCAAAATAATCCTTAACTGCTGGTCACATTTTATACTTGAGTATAGTCTGAAGTCAGACAACATGATGCAT
>JBHEPK010000006.1:7305-12540 GCA_046260325.1 Desulfonatronovibrio sp. | reverse complement strand
GTTGATTGGTGGGAATTAAAAAGTTTGTGGTGGAAAGCTGTTTTTTTAGAACATATATCCATGGCTCCATTTTTTAACAGGTTGAGCCAGGTCGTAAGCCAAATTGTTGACGATTTCGTATTCTGGAGATTCAGGCATCCAGGTTCGGCGTTTAATGAGTATAAAATCCATTTCTCCCCGGTTGTCGATTCGTCCTGAATGTTCCATGGACCAGATAAGGTTATTGTTTTCGGATGAGAAGATATTAACAACGATCCCTATTGATGTTGTTCCTTGAGTACCTCCATTCAGGTAATAATTCACCTGTCCCATTACATAAAGATCTGCACCTTTTTTTCTGGCAATTTCCCCTGCCCTTTTTTTCCCCGGCCAATCCAGCATGTCCTCATAGTGCATTGTAGAAAAGACTTCCTGTCCCAACCAGGTTCTCCAGAAAATGTGACCTATTCTTCGTCCGGTATCAAAATTTCCGCCAACCCGTGGATGGGCATAAAAAGGAAAAAATATGGCTTTATAATCTTCAACTGAAGTGCTGTCAGGGTGGACATAAAACCCCTCCTGTCCTTTTTCCAGCACAGGCTTTTGTAAAAATATAATATGATCAAAATGTGGCTCTACACGCTGTTCAAATTTTGATTCCATATAAGCGCATCCGGGCATAATCATAAGAATTAGAAGGACAGGCAGGTAATTGATTGTTTTTTTCATCTCTTTGTTTCCTGAGAATAATTATTATGCAGCAACATGGTGTTGATCAATTGCCATTAACCCTGTCAGTAGTATTTCCCAAGGCTTTTTAGATTTAATGGCTATGGAGCAATAATTGATAAAATATAGTATGTAATAAAACCCACTCCCAGGGGGACATATATAAAAAGTCAGGGGATGCAGTTTTTATTCTTTTTCCATAAAAGAAGTCCGAACACTCCTGTTCCGACGATAACAGATAAGATGATATTGATCATGTCTTGTTTTTAGTTCGTTTTTTCCAGAGCTGCATATCCTGCATCTTTTTTCTTCTTTCCCTGGCTAAAGATTTGGCAACTAAGGAAGTGTTCTTTTTCAAACCCCATTTTTCTTTATATTGCTCTGGAGTTAGGTCATGTTTGGCCAGATGTTTCTTGGTGATCACTTTGAACTGCTTGCCGCATTCAAGACATACAATGCTTTTTTCCCGAATGGATTTTTTGGGATCGACCGCAGGCTCATCTTGTTCACTTGCCTCTTCAGTCTCAGACATAACTCCCTGAATGCCTTTTGCTACAGAAGTAATCATAGAGTTGATTTCTTCCTCAGTCATATTTCTGACTGCAGCCTGAGCCTTAACAATTTCCAGAGCCTGTTTCAGATAATCTTCCATTTTCTACTCCCAAATAAGGTTTATGAATCTATTTAAAAATACTTATATTAACTTTTTAACAAAATGTAAAGGATACTTGAATTAATAAGAAAAGAGTAAGTATTATAATAATAATTTAATAGATTTTGAAATGGGTATCAGTTCATTTTTTGAAAAAAATAAGTGATAATTTATCTTTAGTCAGTTTTTTTTAAACAGAAATTCTTGAAGATAAAGTAAGATTTGGTGGAGATGCATTAAGTGTTGGAGTTGAATGCGCAGGAGTGTGTTGAATGTGCCTTAAGGTATACGTTGTTTTTAAAAAGTTAGTCGTAACTGTTCACCATATATCACTTAACAGCCTGTCTGATAATGACTTTTTCAACACGCTGTTAAGTGATATATGGTGAACAGTTAATTGTATTTTTATATTATTTATCCAAAATGGATAAATATCTCATGAGCAGGATTAATTTTTCCTGAGCCCTTTCTGTCCAATATCGCGACGCAGATACTTATCAGCAAAATCAATTTTGTCGGCTGCCTTGTAGCATCTAACTATAGCCTGTTCAAGGTTTTGACCAAGTGCGGTTATACCCAGTACTCTACCTCCGCTGGTCAGGATTTTGCCATCTACCATCTTAGTTCCTGCTTGAAATACCTCAACCTGTGGATCGGTTTCAGCATCTTCAATGCCGGTGATTTCATTTCCTTTTTCATATCTGGTTGGATAACCATCAGCTGCCATGACTACGCAGACGCTGCTCTCCTGTCTGATGGACAGGTTAACCCGGGATAGTTTTCCCTCAACACAGGCCATCATGATTTCAACAATATCGGATTCAAGGCGCATAAGAAGAGGCTGGCATTCTGGATCTCCAAAACGGACATTGTATTCAAGAACTTTGGGCCCATCTTCTGTAAACATCAAACCTGCGTACAAGATTCCTTTAAAAGGCCTGCCCATCTCTTCAAGATGCTGAACTATGGGTTTGATAACCAGTTCAGCGGTTTCCTCATATTTTTCTTCGGGTAAAACAGGGGCAGGACTGTAGGCTCCCATGCCTCCGGTATTGGGACCGGTATCATTCTCACCAATTCTTTTATGATCCTGGGAAGAAGGAAGAAGTACATAATCATGACCATCACAAAAAGCCAGGAAAGAGGCTTCTTCACCTTGAAGAGCTTCTTCAATGATTACGATCTCACCAGCCTTGCCAAATACCTGCTTGACCATCATGTCGTGAAGGGCTTCTGAAGCTTCTTCAACGGTTTCAGCAACTATTACACCTTTGCCCGCTGCGAGACCGTCAGCTTTGACCACAAGGGGGTATGACTGTTTTTTCAGGTATTCAAGGGCCTGATTGTAATCTTCAAATACCTTGAACTCTGCTGTGGGAACTTCTGCTTCAGCCATTAAAAATTTTGAAAAAGCCTTGCTGCCTTCAAGTTGAGCTGCATAAGAACCAGGTCCGAAGCAGGGAATTTTTTCTCTACTTAAGGCATCAGCAAGACCCAAAACCAAAGGCAGTTCAGGTCCTGTTACCACCAGATCAATTTTTTTATCCTTGGCAAATGTGATCAGGGCAGGGATATCATCTACTTCAATGGGAATATTTTCACCGAGAGATGATGTCCCTCCATTACCAGGAGCAATATAAATGCTGTTTACCAGAGGGCTTTGTTTTATTTTCCAGGCAAGAGAATGTTCTCTGCCTCCTGATCCTACAATAAGAATATTCATTAATCCTCCTCTTTTTAAAGCTTGAGTAAAGAAATAAGTGTTAAGTTTTAAGCTTTAAGTGTTAAGTTTTAGAAAGTCAGGTAAATCAAAATTTATGGTATGATGATCGGCAAAATAAGCTGTTGTGACAGCCTATGTCACATAGATATGTAATTAAATTATTCAACCCACAAATCAACAATTTCAAATTTGTTTACGTCAACCAGTCCTTTATCTGTAAGTTTAAGCTCAGGAATCACTGGAAGGGCCAGGAAAGAAAGTATCATAAAAGGATTTTCATGTTTAAAGCCCATATGTCTGCAGGCATTATTGAGCTCATTCATGGAGTTAACTACTTTTTCAAGAGGTTGATTGCTCATAAGACCGGCAATGGGCAGGGGCAGTGCCGCCAAAATCTTTCCATCCTGAACAGCTACCATTGCACCACCCATCTTTTGAGCTTCTACAGCAGCTGTAAACATATCATGATCATTTGTTCCGGCAATAATCAGATTATGCGAATCATGAGCAACAGTTGCTGCAATGGCTCCATTTTCTAATCCCAGCCCCAGGACAAAGCCCAGTCCAACATTGCCAGTTGCCTTGTGTCTTTCCACAACAGTTAACTTGGCCAATCCGTTATCCGGATCAGCCTGAGCAAGGCCATTCTCAAGTTTCGGGCTGACAATGGCAGCCTTGGTGACAATCTGACCGGGAATTACTTCAATAGCTCGAATTTTTTTACCTTTGGCAGGAATTTCAAAGCTTTTTTCAGTAAGATCTTTGATATGCATGGAATTACCAGGAGGGGCAATTTTTTCATCAAAAGACAGTTCATTAAGTTCTTTACCCTTAATGAAAACTTTTCTGATTTTAAAATCATCAAGATTCTCCAGTAGAACCATATCTGCCTGATATCCAGGGGCAATGGCGCCGCGGTGTTTTAATCCAAAATACCTTGCCGGGTTTATGGTTACCATTTGAATTGCCCTGACCGGATCCATATCCAGACTGACCGCACGCCGAAGGTTCTCGTCAAGATGACCCAGGTTGGCTAGATCTTCAGGATGCCGGTCATCAGAAACCAAGGAAAAATTTGGCCAGTTATTGTCATCTACCAAAGGCATAAGTTCTTTCATATTATGTTCAGAAGTACCCTGCCTGATCATAATATACATGCCTTTTTCAAGTTTTTCTTTTGCCTGATCATAGTGCACGCATTCGTGGTCGCTGCCGGGTCCGGCCAGGATATATGCGCTTAAATCATTGCCTGAAAGCCCGGGTGCATGACCGTCAATGATCATGTTTTGAGCGAATTCCAGTTTGGCCAGAACTTCTGGATCTCCATGGATAACTCCGGGAAAGTTCATCATTTCACCAAGCCCCTTGAATCTCGACGGAAATTTTTCAAGGAGATACTGCATTTCTTTGACCCCAAGCTCAGCCCCGGCATTTTCCAGATGAGTGGCCGGCACGCAGGAAGGCAGTGTGAAATAGATAGCTACTGGCAAATGATCGGTTGATTTTACAAAGTATTCGATCCCAGTACTGCCAAGGACATTGGCAATTTCATGGGGATCGCAGACAACCGCGGTTGTTCCCTTGGAAGCAACAGTCCGGGCAAAGATATGAGGTGCCAGAAGGGTTGATTCTATGTGGATATGAGATTCTATAAAGCCTGGACTAAGGTATGCTCCTTGTCCGTCAATTACTTTTTCAGCCTGATATTTGCCAAATCCTATGACTGTTCCGTCTTTTACAGCAACATCTGTCGAATGGATTTTACCGGAAATAGTGTTTACCAGTTTAACATTGGAAACCAGGAGATCTGCAGGAATTTCTCCCCTGGCAGCCTTAATCAATTTTATTTTTTGAGATGATGACAAAATATTATCCTCACTATTTTCTTTTAAACATTTTTTCCAGTTCTCTGCCCCCGAAAATTCTGGTAACGGGGCGTCCATGGGGACAGAACTTGCTGTTTTCACAGGACAAGAGTTTATCCATGAGGCCACAGGCTTCGTCTGGAGTCATGCTCGTCCCTGCCTTGATGGATGTTCGGCAGGCCATGGTTATAAAAATTTCATCAAGGTCCTGTTTTTTTTGACTCAATATGTCTTCCAAAAAAGTTAAAGCTTCCCGGTGAGACATGAAATCAGGAATTCCGGAAACA
>JBHEPK010000006.1:0-7295 GCA_046260325.1 Desulfonatronovibrio sp. | reverse complement strand
TTTCCAGATGTTTTCAAATACTTCATGCTGGGAAGAGTGTATGAAAATGCTTTCTGGAAGGGCCAGCCTTTTGATGATGGTTTTCTCATATCCCTTTTTGATTTTTTCAAACATAACCCGTTCATGGGCTGCATGCTGGTCAACTATGAGCAGGCTGGAATCAGGTTTGGAGAATAATAAATAGGAATTTTCCACCTGACCCATGTAAGATAGTCCTTTGATTGATGTGGATTCATTTTTCTGTGTTGGCGAGGTATAGTTATCAGCACTTTGTTTTTCCGGGGGACAAAACTGTGCATAATAATCTGATTTTTTTTCCCGAAGCCTTTTAAACAGATTTTCCTGATCAGAGTTGTCTCTCATTGGATAGAAAAAGCCTTCTGCGGGGTGCTCGGTATGATCAATGTGAGGATTATCTGCTGAAGTATTGGGAAAAGATGGACCTGATGAAATATCTGCTGACTGATATATATCTGTGCTCAGGGCTGACCCAATGGCTCTGACTATCAGGGAAAATACCTGTTTCTCATTCCTGAATCGGATCTCACTTTTTGCGGGATGGACATTTACGTCTATATCCATGGAGGGCACGTTAATAAAAAGCACCGCCTGGGGATATTCTCTGGAAATGAGGCGCCCTTTATATGCCTGTCTCAGAGCAGACATGAGCATGCGATCATTAACCGGTCTTTTATTTACATAAAACAAAATCCTGTCAGCCCTGGCCTGAGTGCTTTCAGGGTTGGAAACAAGACCTGTTATGGACATTTCTTCATTCTCCGAATTTATTTCCTGAAGATTTTCACAGACCTGGGATGGCCAGATGACTTCAAGGCGCTGGAGAAGTGTTTGTCCGGGGAAAAATCTGTACATGGATCTGGATTCAGAAAATAGTTCAAAATCCGTTTCAAGGTTGGCAAGACAATGCCGGATAAAAGCTTCCACGCATTTCTTGTTTTCAGTAGGAGTGGTTTTGAGAAATTTTAGTCTTGCCGGAACATTGGATAAAAGATTTTCTACTTTTATTTTGGTACCCTGGGGCATTGCAATGGGCCCCTTATCCATTTCCTCGCCATATAAGAGTTTAATAAAAAAACCTTCACTATGTCCTGCAGGGCAGGAAGATATTGTCAGCTGGGAAATGGATGCGATACTTGGCAGGGCTTCTCCCCGGAAACCAAAACTGGATACCCGCGATAATTCATTAATATCAGATATTTTACTGGTGGCATGTCTTGTAAGGGCCAGGGGAAGGTCATCAGGCTTCATACCGATGCCGTCATCACTTATTTGTATAAGGCTCTGTCCACCTGCTTTAAGGTGAACTTGAATATTTCCAGCTCCAGCATCAAGGCTGTTTTCCATAAGTTCCTTAACTACACTGGACGGACGTTCCACCACTTCGCCTGCAGCAATCTGATTTTGCAGACCTGGTGGAAGGACTCGAATGATACTCATGGATCAACCGCCAATGGAACCCAGATTCAGAAGATTGATTCTTACTTCATAACTGTAGTCATAATCTGTTTTATCAAAGATAAATTGTAAGCTGTAGCATTGATGACGATAAATAAGGCTGAGGCTTCTTTCTATATCCTTTTTTTCTTCGAGATCTCTTCTATATATGAATGTTACCTGCCAGTTTTTGACAAAATCCAGGGTTGTTCCCAATTCCAAAATGCTGGTTTCATTATTTATTTTTCGTTTAAATTCGTCAATTTCATTCAGGAAATCTAAGGAAAACCATGCAGATACCTTTTCAGGCCAGGTCATGGTCAGGGTATGTTCGTGTTCAGTGACCCTGCTTTCATAAAAAGAATACCAGGTTTTGTTTCTCAGGGATAAGTAATTGTTGGGGTTGACTGTTATCTCAGTCAGCAGGTCTGAAAATGGGCGCTGGGAATATTGAGCAAGATCTTCCCTGCGTCTGGCTTCGCGGAAATCGTATGCCTGTTCAAACTTAATCCTGAAAAAATCTCTATACCTGGTTTTAATTGACGGACCTGAAGTTTCGGTCCCCTGAGTGACGGTTTCAGTTTTATTGGTGAACACATTGGCCAGGGAATAGGTAATTTGGTCTCTGGGTTTTATTCGGTCTACGGAATCAAAACGGGGATATTTTTTCTGACTGACGTCTGGTATAAAATCATAGTCGATTTCAGGCCTTAGACTGTGTCTGACTTTGGTCCACTTGGTTTTTCCGATATTTTCAGGGGACATATCCGGAGCGGAGCTTAGGTCAAATACCTTAGAGATACTGGTGAAGGCATTTATATTAATATCATACATGCCCCTTGTCTGGAAATTTTCATCAGTATTTCGTTCAGCCGGATCATTTTCAAACTGGTCAATATAGTACGCAGTCTGCCTCCAGCCAATACTGGGTGTTAAAGTCCCAAAGCTGTTTCTTAGGGGGATACTAAGTCTGGGGTGAACATCAATCCTTGTTCCTCTGGTTCCATATTCCCTCCAGAAGTAAGTTGCCTGATTGTCAGCCTCAATTTCAAAAGGGGTATTTCCAATGCCTGTGCGGAAAAGGTTAAGGTTTATTTCCGGCAGTTTCTGGATGGTAGGATTAAGTCTCGATGGGAGATTGCTGTTTCTGTAACGAAGGTTGTCTGAGTAGGTCAGGCGGGCATCAAGGCCAACATTACTCCAGTATTTTGCAGCACTGACAATATTAGTTCTGATGAGGCTGTCATAATCTTCCAGGTCCCTGCCGAATTTATCGAGAAATTGATCGCGAGAAGCTTCAAAACCTGAATGACCGGATTTGAATTCTCTAAGGTAATTCTGATCAGAAACATAATCTATATCAATCTTATAAGACCAGTCAGTCTGGGGGGAATATCCGTCATATTTTGCTCTAAGCCAGTACCTGTCCCTGTTGGGCCTTAAAAGTCCATCTCCCTGGAATTTTGAGGGTTCATTTTCAATTGTGTCGTGTTTTTCCCTGTCTCTTAACCAGTCTGCCCTCCATAAACCCTTGCTTAGAAGGGATGGGGTATGACGGTATTCAAGACCGGTCATAAGTCCCCTTTTTGAATAATAGTTGGCATAAAAAGTAGCATCGCGCTGGTCGTCTATTACGAGATAGTAGGGCAGATTTATATTTGTTCCGTATTCAGAGCCAAAGCCGATATCAGGGATTAAAAAACCGCTTTGACGTTCTGTTTTGACTGGGACAAGCATATAAGGAGAGTATAAAACAGGTTGATCTTTAACTTTGAATTTTGGATGCCAAAGGCTGGCATATCCATCTACTGTAATTTTTCCTCGGCTGGAACTGATGGACCAGGGGGGTGTTTCTCCATCGCATGAGGTCATTGAACCGCGGGTGAAAGAATATGTATCTTCTCCTGTTTTTTCCAGTATCTGGCCGGAAAAATAGACATGTTCCTGAGACATGAATACCTGGCCGTTTTTAATCCAGCCAACATTGTTGTCTAAGTCAAGTTCAGCCTCATCGCCCTCGAGAAAGTCTCCATCCCACTTAGCTGAAATGTTCCCCTTGAGATAAAGCCAGTTGGTTTCTGTATAAAGTCTTGCGTAGTCAGCCTGTAAATAATTATCCAATCTAATAAGATGAACGTTACCATGAGCCTCAATTATTTCTTCATCTTCATTGGAAACAACACGGTCTGCATCTAATATCCAGGGTGTGTCAGCTGATGCAGAGTTAATGAAAAAGAAGCACACTAAAAGAACTTGGAATAAAATGAGTTTGATTTTTTTCACTTTGATACTGTCTTGGTTGATAAACAAGTTGCCTTGCTTGTGTTTTGAAAAAAAAGAATATAGGAATTTCCAGAAGTTGATAACCTTTAAACTATTAAGAGCATGGTTTTGTCTTAGTTCTAAATGTGAAAAACGCTGAACCATAACCTAACATCCAGCAAGGCTCAATAGTTAAAAATGTGGTAAGAAGCCACAAGGAATTTAAAAACACTGCAAGTATATGACAGATAATATTGAAGATTTCATAGAATTTCAGGATAGCGGCATCATTCAGGAATTGTTTGGCCCCCAGGGAGAAAACTTAAGGATCCTTCATGCCAAAACCCAGGTTCTAATTGAACATCGCGGCTGCTCAGTTTTTTTGAAAGCTACTGATCAAGACAAACTTCAGCTTGCAAAACGCTGCCTTATTCAGCTTAATATAGAGTAAACAATCAGGACGTAGAGGCAGCCATCAGAATACTGGAAGATGATCCCAATGCAGATCTAAAAAAAGTATTCAAAAAAGAAGTGTTCATAGTTTCCAATAAAAAGACCATAGTTCCCAAAAGTGCCACACAGCGCCAATATCTTCAGGCCATCAAGTCCAGAGATCTTGTTTTTGGAGTGGGCCCGGCCGGTACAGGAAAAACTTATCTTGCTGTGGCAGTTGCTGTTTCTTTTCTGACTCAGAAACTGGTAAAAAGGATTATTCTTACCAGGCCTGCGGTGGAAGCAGGAGAAAAACTCGGTTTTCTGCCCGGGGATATGATGGAAAAGGTTAATCCTTATCTGCGCCCCCTTTATGACGCTCTGCATGATATGTTGGATTTTCGTAAAGTTCAGGAGATGCTTGAAACAGGAGTTATAGAAGTTGCTCCTCTGGCCTTTATGCGCGGCAGAACCCTGAATGATTCCTTTATTATTTTGGATGAAGCACAGAATACAACCCCTGAACAGATGAAAATGTTTCTTACCAGAATGGGACTTGGTTCAAAAGCAGTGGTCACAGGAGATGTTACCCAGGTGGACTTGCCTGGAACATCCATTTCCGGTCTAATCCAGACTATGAAGGTTTTAAAAGGAATTGATGAAATTTCATTTGTGCAATTCAATGAAAAAGATGTTATAAGACATAGTCTTGTGGGCAGGATTGTGCATGCTTATGATAAATTTGACCGGGAGCGTATTAAGACTAAGTCGGGACAGGAATGATAAACATAGAGCCGGATAGATACCTGACAGCCTGGACAGGGTTAAGTAAGAGAGAGCTTAAGGACATAGTCAGAAGCGTAGCCTCGGAGTTAGGTAGTATTGATCCTGATATTGATATCCTTATAAGCGATGATTCTTCCATGCGCGATTTCAATCAGCGTTTTCTTGGCATGGAAGGCCCAACAAATGTGCTTAGTTTCCCTGAGAATAATCCAGACATGCCTCAGTGCCTGGGGCAGTTGATTGTAAACGCTGATGCAGTCAGGCGTGAATCAGTATTGTATGGCCAAGACTCTGTTTCATATATGGTAAGGCTTATGGTTCATGGAATACTGCACCTCGCTGGTTATGATCATGGCCCGGACATGGATGAATTTTCAGACAAAATAATGCTTACTTACAGTGTATGATTTGATCTAATTATGGAATCAAAATTAAAAATACTCGTTGTCCTGCCAATGTATGGGGGATCTTTACCTGTGGGAAGGTTCTGTGCTTCAGCCCTTAAAAAATCAGGCCATCTCGTGGAGATATTTGAAGCACCTGAATTTCATTCTGCTTTTACAGCCCTGAAAGGTCTCAGGGTTAGTTCATCCAGTCTGGAATATCTTGAGAACAGTTTTCTGCAGGTAGTTTCAAGTGCTGTTTTGTCCAAAGTGGAGTTTTTTGAACCTGACCTTGTTTTGTGTCTGGCCCAGGCTCCTTTGAGCCGGCAGGCCCTGAAAAGACTCAGAGCGGATAAAATTCCAACAGCCATGTGGTTTGTGGAAGACTTTCAGATTTTCGGCTATTGGAGAGCTTTTGCCCCTTATTATGATGTATTTGCGGTGATTCAGAAAGAACCGTTTTTTTCAGAGCTTAAGTCCGCAGGGGTGAAAAATTATATTTATCTTCCCATGGCAGCTGATCCTGATTTTCATAAACCCATGGAAATCGGGCCGGTAGACAGGCGCAGATGGGGAAGTGATATTTCATTTATGGGGGCTGGGTATCCCAACAGACGTCTGGCTTTCAGAGAGCTGACTAACTATGACTTTAAAATATGGGGAACTGAATGGGATGAAGATCCCGTCCTTGCTCCTCATGTCCAGATGGGTGGAAGAAGGATCAGTTCAGAAGAATGTGTAAAGATATTCAACTCCTCGAGGATAAATCTGAATCTGCACTCCACTCTTGATTCAGAACAGCTGGTAAAGTCAGGTGATTTTGTCAATCCCCGGACTTTTGAGCTGGCATCATGCGGTGCTTTTCAGCTGGTTGACAAAAGAGGGCTGATGGATGATCTGTTTGCTCCGGATGAGCTGGCAACTTTTTCAAGTATGGCGGAGCTTAAAGACAAGATAGATTATTTCCTGCATGACCATGAGGGTAGAGAGTCGTTTGCCACAAAAGCAAGGCAAAGGGTATTAAAGGATCATTCCTATGAACAGCGAATGAAAGACCTGGTGGATTTTGCAGTAGAAAGGATGGGTATTTCTGGAAAACCTTCCTCAAATGCAGGATTTGAGGAACTGCCTCCTGACCTGCAAAAAGATCTGCAGAAACTTTTATCCAGACTTGGGCTGTCACAAAATGTGGAATTTAAAGACCTGGTTCACTACATAAGGCAGGAAAAGGGTAAATTAAGCGCCCTTGAAACCTCTATTCTTTTCCTTGATGAGTGGAAGAAGCAGTATAATAAATGATTGCAAAACTAAAAGAGAAGTTATGATACATTCAAAGACACAAATACGCCTTGAGGGGCTTAATGCGATTATCCTTTCAGTGCTGGCAACTATTATTTTTGCCATGCTTGAATGGGGTTTTTTATCCTTGGTCAGCCTGATAGTTACAGGGTTGGTTTTAAATTTTTTCCGCGATCCTGAGAGGGTTGTCCCTGAAGATCCTGATGTGGTAGTGGCGCCTGCTGACGGTAAAGTGGTAAAAACCACCACCATGGAAGATCCCATTACAGGTGAAGACAGGCAGGTAATCTGCATTTTCATGAATGTTTTTAACGTTCATGTAAACAGAATGCCGGTGGCCGGAAAAATCTCAGCAATTAAATATTTTCCTGGTAAGTTTTTTAATGCTTCCCTTGATAAGGCTTCAAAGGATAATGAGCGTTGTGCCTGGAGCATTGAAGATGAACATGGAAAGCTCTGGACCATGGTTCAAATAGCCGGTCTTGTTGCCCGCAGAATTGTTCCTCTGGCTCAGAAAGGGGACCTTCTTGTTAGAGGACAGCGTTATGGTCTAATTAAATTTGGGTCCAGAGTTGACCTTTACCTCCCAAAGGGGTATGAGTTTTCAGTCTTTAAAGGAGAAAAGACTTTGGCCGGAGAGACAATCATTGCCCGAAAAAATAAATAATAATTTGATAT
>JBHEPK010000059.1:10540-10815 GCA_046260325.1 Desulfonatronovibrio sp. | reverse complement strand
CCCGGGAACACTCAAAGACGACATGAATTCAGGAGTATAAAATCCAGCCAGAGTCCCGCTAACTCCTGATATTTCAAAAACTGGCTGATTTTTTGTGACTTCCACCAGGGGACGATAGTGCTTCTGCTTAGGGACTGATCTGGTTCGGACATATTCAAAATCACCGTCAATCCAGAGCGCATACATCATATTGGGAGAAGGCAGAATCCCCTCTATCAATGCCATAAGTTCATCAATATTTTGCGGTCCAGTCTTGGGTTCATCACAGGTCATTT
>JBHEPK010000059.1:0-10530 GCA_046260325.1 Desulfonatronovibrio sp. | reverse complement strand
TCCAAGCCCGAAATCACCGTGGCTTTTTATCTGAGCAAGGGTTTTATTCTCGCGGTAAATACCGTCAACCAGGGCATTGACAGGTGCTGACAGATATAAAGTATCAGGCTGTCTGTGCACAGTTTCTAACATGATTTCCTCCCTATACAACAATAGCTTGGCAACCAATTTGCGCTTAAGACCTGAAAATTGCAACGAAAAATTACAAATTTGCCTTGAAAAGACTGGATCTGAACTTCCCCCGGATAAATGGGGGAAGTTCATTTATCTGGCTGTTGAAAATCTCCCAATTGCTGCGTCGCTGCAAAAAATTCAAACTCTTACGTATAGTCTAAATACGCTGCGATCTTGAACTTTTTTTGCTCCTTGCACTTGGAATTTTTGAACAGCCAGCCTAATAAGGACTTTTTCAACACGCTCTTATGAAAATTGTACTGGAAGTTTTGTCTGGAGGGTAGTGGCAAGTTTCTGGTGCAACTTGTCAACTTCTTTATCTTTAAGGGTTTTGCCCGGATGACGATAGGTCAACCGAAATGTCATTTTCTTTTCATCAGCATCTTCAGGATAATAAACATCAACCAGGGTCATCTCTTCCAGGATATTAATATTAGAACTGTATACTACATCCTGAATTTCCTGATATTTCAAATTCATTGGAGCACCAACGGTCATATCTCTTTTGACTACTGGGAACTTAGGCAGGGAGTTAAAGCTGATCTGCCTTTCTTTGTAAATACCCTGAAGCAGATCAAGGTTCATGTCTGCAATCCAGACGTCTTTTTTAGCCTTGTAGGCCTTGGCCACTTCAGGCTTGACCCGTCCAATCATACCAATGAGCTGGTTATTTATGGTACAGCTGACAGCAGGAAACAGATAACCATGGTCAGGGCAGATATCAAAATCAGCAGACTTACCAGTAAATATTAATAACAGATTTTCCACCAGCCCTTTGATGTCAGTATAGTCCAAATCTTCTTTACTATGTGGCCACTGGTCTTTATGTCTTGATCCATAACCCAGAACAGATAGTCGATTGACTTCTTGAACCCCTGTTTCTGAATCAGGTTCTGAATAAAAGCTTTTGGCTGCTTCAAAAATCTTAAGCCTGTTATTGCCATGCCCCAGGTTATGCCTGAGAGTCTGCATGAGGCCCGGCAAAAGGTCTGTTCTCATAACGTCCTGGTCTTCGCTCAGGGGATTAAATACATTTACCCTGACATCTTTGTGAACGCCTATTAAATCAAGGTCTGCTGAGCCTACAAAACTGTAATTCACAGCTTCATTGAGCCCCAGGCCTTTTGCCCACTCCTTGATCATGGAAATAAAATCAAAACTTTCATCAAGAGGCTTCAGGCCAAGTGATTTCTTGATCCGGGGAAGATGTTCAGGAATTTTATCCAGTCCATATATGCGCCCCACTTCTTCAATAAGGTCGACTTCACGCTCCAGATCCGGACGATAGCTCGGGGGGGCAACTTCAAGATTGTCTCCTTTACCTGAAACCCTGCATCCCAAAAGGGATAGATTATTGCGGCAATAATCATCATCCACATCTATGGCCAGCAATGACCTTGTCCTGGAAGGACGGAAACTTATCTGTTTTTTTTCAAAAGGTTTTGGTTCAAGCATTGATATCCCCGATGCAACCTTTCCCGTAGATAAGGAGGACATTAGTGCAGCAGCCCGGTCTAACGCAAACCTTGCACCCATCTGATCCACACCGCGTTCAAAACGAAAAGATGATTCACTGCTAAGACCCAGCCTGCGGGCGGTTTTCCTGATGGTCAAGGGATCAAATATGGCACATTCCAGAAGTACATTGGTACTCTCTGGATTTATTTCCGTATCCAGTCCGCCCATTACTCCAGCCAGGGCAACAGGCTTATTCCCGTCCCAGATAAGAAGATCAGAAGACTCAAGGGTTCTGATCTGATTATCCAAGGTAGTAAACTTCATGCCCTCATCAGCTTTTCTTACTCTAATGGATGATCCCTGCATCAGGTCTTTATCAAAGGAATGAAGAGGCTGGCCAAGTTCCATGAGAATATAATTGGTCACATCAACAACATTATTGATGGGTCTGATTCCCACAGCCATAAGTCTGTAACGGATGTGAGCCGGGCTGGGTGCAATTTTGCACTCAGATATCATCCTGGCTTGATATAATGGGCAGGATGAAGGGTCATCAATTAGAATCTCTACCTCTTCAGGGCAGCTTACACTCTGATCTTCTGTCAGATTGAAACCCGGCATGGTCAAGGGAAGATCAAATATGGCTGCTGTTTCTCTCGCGATGCCCAGAACGCTCAGACAATCTGATCTGTTGGGTGTTACTCCGATATCCAGAACAAATTTTTCCAGATTCAGCGCATCTGTAAGTTCTGTTCCAACAGCAAGGGATTTATCAAGAACCATAATTCCCGAAGAGTCACCTCCGAGCTCAAGTTCAGTTTCCGAACAGATCATACCTTGAGAAACTTGACCCCTGATTTTGGCCTTTTTAATCAGTAACCCTCCAGGCAGCTCTGTGCCAACAGGTGCAACAGCAACGTTCTGTCCAGCATCAACATTGGGAGCACCGCAAACAATGGGCAGTGGGTCACCATGCCCAATGTCCACCTTACACAGGCTTAATTTGTCAGCATCGGGGTGAGCAGTTTTGTCTATAACATGCCCAACCACAACACCAGTAAGGTGTGCAAAAGGATTCTTGATTTCTTCAACCTCAAGACCAACCATTGTCAGTCTATGAGCAAGTTCATCCAAAGATCCATTATAAGGTGTGAATTCTTTTAGCCAGGAAAGACTCAAAAGCATCTGAATATTCCTTTATATATTATCCGGTCTGATAAAAAGTGTGACTGGGTTCTGTTATAATTCCGGGGCGAACAACTGGAATATAATCAGGCAAACTGATTCAAAAAACGCAGATCATTTTCAAAAAACATACGAAGATCGCCAATTCCATACTTGAGCATGGCTACCCTTTCCACTCCGAGGCCGAATGCGAAACCTGTATACTTCTCACTGTCATATCCTACTTTTTCAAATACAGCAGGATCAATCATTCCGCAGCCAAGGATCTCAACCCAGCCGGTTTCCTTGCACACACGGCACGTTTCACCCGTAGCTGACTTACCACTGCCCCCGCACATAACACAACTGATATCTACTTCAGCACTGGGTTCTGTAAACGGGAAAAAACTGGGCCTGAACCTGACCTTAACACCTGGATCAAAAATCTCATGGGCAAAGGCGGTTAATGTTCCACGAAGGTCAGCCATATTAACATCTGTGTCCACAAGAAAACCTTCTATCTGATTAAACATCGGAGTATGAGTAAGATCAGAGTCACGCCGATAAACCTTTCCAGGGGCAATAGCGGCAACAGGAGGCTTACGTTTGAGCATTGTTCTGACTTGAAGAGGTGAGGTATGAGTTCTTAAGACTACGGACTCACTGATGTATAACGTATCCTGCATATCCCTGGCTGGATGACCGGGAGGGAGATTCAAGGCCTCAAAATTATAAAAATCTGTTTCAATCTCTGGCCCTGTAACAACATCAAAACCGAGCTTGACAAATATGGAACAGATATCATTTATGACCTTGGTTACAGGATGCAAAGAGCCAATATCGGGTACTCTGCCGGGCATGGAAGGATCAAACAAGGCCTGACCCTGTTCTCTATTTTTCTGCTCAAGCTCACTGATCTTTTTTGAAAGAAGGCCATTAAGTTCCTGCTTTATTTCATTAGCCTGTCTACCAATCTGGGGCCTTTCTTCATTGGGAAGCCCGGGGAGCTTTGACATTATTTCAGCAAGTCTGCCTTTCCTGCCTAAATAGTCAACCCTGGCAACTTCAATGTCTTGTAACGAAGAAGCCTGATCCAGGGTTTGCTCAAACTCCTGAACCAGGCTCTTTAATTCTTTACTTATCTCGGAAGCCGAGCTCATTAGTTTGCCCTGGACTTAACCATATCCGCCAGCCTGGCAAAAGCTGCCTTTTCGTTTACCGCCATATCAGCTAACACTTTACGGTTAAGATCAATCCCTGCCTGACTGAGTCCATTAATGAACCTGCTGTAGGATATTCCACATTCTCTGGCAGCAGCATTAATCCTGATTACCCATAGTTTACGAAATTCACGTTTCTTCTGCCTGCGATCCCGGTAAGCATAGCACAAACTTCTTTCAACAGCTTCTCGCGCTGTACGGTAAAGCTTGCTGCGGCCTCCGCGAAAGCCCTTGGCCATCTTCAAATATTTCTTATGCCGCTTATGGGCGGTTTTTCCTCTTTTGACCCGCATCTTAAATCTCCTTACTGAAAATTTTCAATTTAAAAACAATAACTTTGCAAGCGTTTAGAACGAGTTGGGAAGCAGCCTTCTTACAGCTTTCATGTTGGCACTGTCTACAATGGCTGACTTACCCAGATTTCTTTTACGCTTGGGGCTTTTCTTGGTAAGGATATGTCGCATGTTCTGCTTGCGTCTTTTTACCTTACCGCTGCCAGTAAGTTTAAATCTTTTGGCAGCGCTTCTGTTTGTTTTGATCTTAGGCATTATATCCTCCTGATTTATATGAAATTTATAAGCATTCAAATGGTGTTCACCATAAAGATTGAGCGAACACGTTTGTAACTTCTAAATAGATATTGATGCCGGGGGCATCAATATCATTCTATGACTTTAATGGCGCAAGCAGTAGATGCATGGTTCTCCCTTCGAAACGGGGTTCCTGCTCTACCTTTGCAACATCTGATGTCATTTCAACTATTCTCGACAGAATCTCTGATCCACGATCCTTATGAGCCAGCTCTCTTCCTCTGAAAGCAACTGTGACCTTACATCGGTCACCTGCCTCAATAAACCGAAGAATATGACGAACTTTGGTATTAAGATCATTGTCATCAGTCTTGGGCCTGACTTTAATTTCCTTAATCTGAACTTTGGATTGTTTCTTCTTGGCTTCCTGTTTCTTTTTCTGCTGCTGAAACTGGTACTTGCCAAAGTCCATAATTCTACAGACAGGAGGATCAGCATTGGGAGCGACCTCAACAAGATCCATCCCAAGATTTTCAGCCTGGCTCAAGGCCTGACCGACTTCCATTACACCCAGCTGCTCTCCGTCAGCATTGATCACGCGCACTTCTCTTGCCCTTATTTGCCGGTTGCGGCGGGCCTTAGTAGAGGTATCTATAACTCATTCCTCCCTGCTTGAACGGTTCATCGATTTCTTCATATATTAATTCAACCACATCCTGGATTGATTTCATTCCCAAATTCTTTCCACCAAGAAGCCGGACATTCAAACTTGAAGCATCAATTTCTTTTTCTCCAGCCACCAGGACAAAGGGAATTTTTTCCATCTGGGCTTCGCGGACTTTGTACCCAAGTTTTTCATTGCGCACATCAGCTTCCACCCTGATTCCCTGATCTCTCAGGTGTTTACAGCACTTCTCAACGTAATCCTTCTGCTCATCAGTAATATTCATTATCCGAGCCTGAACAGGAGCCAGCCATGCAGGAAAAGCCCCTGCATAATGCTCAATAAGCACACCAAAAAACCTTTCAATGGCTCCTAAGATAACCCTGTGCAGCATTACAGGTCTGTGCCTGTTTCCGTCTTCGCCGGTATATGTCAGATCAAAACGCTCAGGCAGAGTAAAGTCACATTGAACTGTGGCACACTGCCATTTACGGCCCAGGGCATCTTTGAGCTTGACATCAATCTTGGGACCATAAAAAGCACCGTCTCCTGGATTGACACTGTAGTCACTACCAAGGGCTTTAAGAGACTGGCTCAAGGCATTGGTTGCCCGGTCCCAATCAGCATCAGAACCAATGGATTTTTCAGGTCGGGTACTTATTTCCATTTCATAATCAAACCCGAACAAGCCCATAACATCCTGCACAAACTTTATGATACCAATTATTTCATCCTGCAGCTGGTCTGGACGACACAATATATGAGCGTCATCCTGGGTAAATTCCCTGACCCGCAGCAAACCATGCAGCACACCTGATTTTTCATGACGATGAACCCTGCCCAGCTCAAAATACCTCATGGGCAGATCACGGTAACTGCGCAGCCTGGATTTATATATAAGCATATGAGACAGGCAGTTCATAGGCTTAATTCCGTATGACTGCTCCTCAATAGCAGTAAAATACATATTCTCACGGTAATTATCATAATGTCCTGACTTTTCCCACAATTCCCGCCTGAGAATCTCTGGACCCTGAACAATATGATAACCACGTTTCAAATGCTCTTTTCTTTCGAAATCTTCAAGAATAGTCCTGATAAGCGCGCCCTTGGGATGAAATATGGGCATACCCGGACCAGCCTCTTCAGAAAAACTGAAAAGATCAAGTTGAGTTCCCAGCTTTCTGTGATCGCGTTTTTTAGCCTCTTCTAATTGAGCCAGATACTTTTTAAGATCTTTGGGAGCAGCAAAGGCTGTTCCGTAAATCCTCTGCAGCATGGGGCGTTTTTCATCCCCGCGCCAGTATGCACCCGCAACTGAAGTCAACTTAAAGGCTTTTAAAAAACCTGTATGCGGAATATGAGGACCACGACACAAGTCCACAAAATCTCCATGCTTGTAAAGAGAAATTGTATCTTCCTGAAGATCACCCAGTATTTCGAGCTTATAAGTTTCATTCATATCCAGAAATATCTTTTTTGCCTCATCCATGGACACCACCATCCTTTCAAAAGGCTGGTTCCTGGAGACGCTTTCAGACATTCTGGCTTCTATCTTTTCAAGATCATCTGGAGTGAAAGGCCGTTCAAAGTCGAAATCATAGTAATATCCGTTTTCAATGTCAGGACCAATTGTTACCTTGGCTGAGGGAAATATCTCTTTAACTGCTTCAGCCATGATATGGGCAGCACTGTGCCTGAGCACCTCAAGGCCCTCAGGACTGGAAAGATAAACAGGCTCAATTTCGCTCCAATCTCCTTCAACCTTTACCGAAAGATCGTGCAGACGGTCCTGACTTTTACAGGCCACCACCTCTTTCATTTTCTTTCCAGAAAGAGCCTGGGAAAAAACATCCCTGCAAGTGGTTTCAGCTCCCACTTCAAATTCTTCCGGTTGCCCGGAAACTTTGACCATTACTATTTCCACCTCAAAAAATTATATTATCCAGTCACTGAACAACAGACCATCAAAAAACAATTCAAAAACTAACAAACAGCCTGTTAAACAGATAAGGGAGGCAAGGGCCTCCCTGACATATGAATCCCTGTAATATATGGTAGGCACGGGGAGATTTGAACTCCCGACCCTTTGCACGTCAAGCAAATGCTCTCCCCCTGAGCTACGCGCCTCCATTGTAAACAGACGGTTTTGCTACCAACATTGACTTAGTCTTGTCAAGTATATTATCCAAAGAGCACATAAATGTTTATCATATTTTTATGCTGCTGTCCCTGACTGCATGGCAAAAATTAACAATATTATTTTCATAAGCAAAAAAGGATACATATTATGGACTCAATCACAGTAAAATCAGACAAAAGACAGGAAATGAAGAATATCACGGATTCTGTCCAGCAGCATCTAACCAGGAACAATTTAAAAAGTGGAGTAATTACTGTTTATTGTCCACACACCACAGGAGCCATAACCATAAATGAGGGTGCTGACCCTTCTGTAGTCCGGGATATTTTAATAAACCTGGAAAAACTAATCCCCCATGCTGGAGACTATAAGCATTCAGAAGGAAACAGTGACGCCCACATCAAAACCAGCCTGATAGGGCCATCAGTCCAGGTTATTGTTGAAGAAGGCAAACTCATGCTTGGAACATGGCAGAAAATCTTTTTTGCTGAATTCGATGGCCCCAGGTCAAGAAAGATATGGCTTAAATGGATTCAGGGCTGAAAATATCCTTATCAGCGTGTTGAAAAAGTCCTTATTGGACAGGCTGTTAAAAAATTCCAAGCGACCGGAATCAATTTCTTTTTCTTACTTTTTAACGTTGAACACTCAACGTTGAACACTGAACTTTGAAAGTTGCACTCAACTTGCAGCGACGCAGCAATTGGGAGATTTTCAACACCTGTTATGCCATTCAGCAAAACTTTTCTGAGCCCTTATTGCATGCAGTTCCTTGCGCCTGGCCTTTTTGGCCCTGACATTCAAGGGCGGGAACAAGCCAAAATTAACATTTGAAGGCTGAAAGTTTTTCACTTTTTTCTGCAGATGCAGCAAAAGAGAACCCATGGCTGTCTTTGCAGGTGGAAATTCAAAACTTCTGCCCTGCTCAGCCATTCCAAGGCTGAACCCAAGCCAGAGTCCTGTAGCTGCGGATTCAAGGTACCCTTCCACACCAGTTATCTGTCCTGCGAGAAATATACCAGGCCTTGCTTTAAGTTCAAGGTTTTTGTTCAACACCTCAGGTACGTTAACAAACGTATTTCTGTGCATGCTGCCAAGGCGGAGAAATTCAGCACTTTCAAGCCCGGGAATCATGGAAAACACCCTTTTCTGCTCAGGATATTTCAACCTTGTCTGAAAACCCACCAGATTAAAAGCTGTTTTCTCAAAATTTTCAGCCCTGAGTTGAACCACTGCAAACGATTCTTCTTTAGTCTCAGGATTAATCAAACCCACTGGCTTTAACGGTCCGAATGCCATGGTCATCTCTCCTCTGCTGGCCATGGCTTCAATGGGCATACACCCTTCAAAATGAATTTCTTTTTCAAATTCCCTGGCAGGAACTGTATCTGCACTGACCAGCTCCCTGTAAAATCTGAAATATTCGTCTCTGATCATGGGACAATTGAGATAATCAAGGTCTTCAGGCCGATACCTTGACCCCCAGAAAACCTTATCCATATTTATGGACTGCGCACTGACAATAGGAGCTATGGCATCATAAAAGTACAGACTTTCACCTCCAATTATCCTGGACAGGCTCCCGGACAAAGGTTCGCTCATAAGAGGTCCGGCTGCCAGAATAACCGCATCAAATTGCTGAAGGAGAGAATCCTCAAAATCAGTTATCTCTTTTCTTTCTATAGAAATAAAAGGATTATCCTTAATGCTTTTCGTAAGATATAAGGAAAATCTTTTTCGATCAACAGCCAGGGCTTTTCCAGCAGGCAGCTGGTTAGTCAGGGCAGCTTCCATAATCAGACTTCCCAGGGTGCTCATTTCCCGCTGCAGAAGACCAATTCCCGTAGTCTGTTCAACAGAGCGGAAAGAATTGGAACAAACAAGTTCTCCAAGACCAGAATCTTCGTGAGCAGGAGAAAACTTTAACGGTTTCATTTCAAATATTGTAGACTTGATACTGTACTTGGACAGTTGCCAGGCAGCCTCACATCCGGCAAGCCCACCACCGATTATTGCTATATTTTTCAATTAGTCTTAATCCTTTAATTTCTTGATAAGTGTTTTACTAAACACCATTTTCCCGTGACAGGTCAAAGCAAATACAGAAAAAATTTTCAGTTGTATATATTTCTCCACCCACTGTTTTGCAGCTATAATAAATTGTTAATCCTTTTCCTTGCCAAACAAGGGTCCCTCATTGCATACTTTGCTGTCAGGTAAAAATAATGCAACCAGTTTTAGAAATAAAAAACCTCACCACAACATTTTATTTAAAAAAAGGCCCTGTCAAGGCTGTTGACAATGTATCCTTAAGCCTGAATGAGGGACAAAGCCTTGCCTTGGTAGGTGAATCAGGATGCGGTAAGACCATGCTGGCCCTTTCCATCCTGGGTCTCATACCATCTCCTCCGGGAAAAATCACTTCCGGTCAGGTAATCTTTGCCGGCAAGGATCTGACTAAGTTGCCTGAAAAAGAACTCCGCTCCATCCGGGGCAACGATATCTCCATGATTTTCCAGGAACCCATGTCGGCTCTTAACCCTGTATTCAAAGTCGGGGCGCAAATCAGCGAGACACTTATCCATCATAAAAAACTAAGTAAGGATGAGGCTAAAGAGCAAACCATCAGATTACTGAAGATGGTGGGCATACCTGCTCCAGAAAGGCGTTTTAATGATTTTCCCCACCAGTTAAGTGGAGGCATGCGCCAGAGGATTATAATTGCCATGGCTTTGGCATGTTCTCCCAAGATCATACTGGCGGATGAACCAACAACTGCCCTCGATGTAACCATTCAGGCTCAGATTCTGGATCTGCTCCATGAACTCCAGGAAAACAGTAAAACTTCCACAATTCTTATCACCCATGATCTTGGGGTAGTGGCTCAGGTTTGCTCCAGCATGGCAGTCATGTACTCTGGTAGAATCGTGGAGTACGGAAGTGTAAAAGATATATTGAGTGACCCCGGTCATCCTTATACCAGAGGACTTCTGGCATCTTTACCCAGGCTGGACAGAAATGATGATTTAAACCCCATTCCCGGCACTGTCCCTGAAATAGGCAATCTGCCCCGGGGCTGTCATTTTCACCCCAGATGCCCTGAAAAAATGGATATCTGTTCCAGAAAAGATCCCCCTGTAAAGGAACTCCCATCAAAAATCAGGTGCTGGTTATACC
>JBHEPK010000058.1:0-11058 GCA_046260325.1 Desulfonatronovibrio sp. | reverse complement strand
CTGAAGTATCATTCAATATATTGTCTTTTTTAATCATCCATTTGTGCCAATGAAGCTGACAGTTAAGCGCCTTTCACATTCTTAGCTGCAACAAAAAAACAAGAAACTTTCAAACACAGGCAAGGCCTGTCTCCGGTCATCGGGACTACCCCCGCTGGAAGCTAATTGATGATACATGCTTTTCTCCCGCGAAAGTATGAACTATGGTTAAATCATAATGTGAGTTGCGGGGCCTGTCCCGGTTGAGGCTATGCATTCTTTTCTTGTCCTGGCTTGCAGGCGAAGCCAGCGTTAGCTACTGTTAGGATACCACTAACAAATGCCGTTTTTTAGCGTAATCATTAGTTCTCCCCCCTACACCCTTTCCCTGACAAACTGCGTAAACTTTTCACCTGTAAATCCAAACTCTTCTGCCAGCACATTGCCTGGAGCTGATTCTCCAAAGCGGTCTAAGCTATATACATATCCATCCAAACCAACGTATTTGTACCATATATTTCCGCTACCAGCTTCAATGGCGAATCTTTTACGGATACTTCCAGGAAGCACAGACTCCTTGTATTCATCATCCTGAGCTTCGAATATCTCAAGACATGGAGCACTCACGACTCTGATTGCTGCTGAAGACAACGCCTCTGCCGCTTCCAAAGCAAGGTGAACTTCTGATCCAGTGGCAATAATTACGGCCTGGGGATTTTCTGCGTCTTTTAATATATATGCTCCGCGCTTTACTCCCTGTTTTATCTGTGGATATTTATCCAAATCCAGAACAGGAACTCCCTGCCTGGTGAGCATTACTGCACTTGGTGTTTTAGTCCGGGTAAAGGCCATTTCTATACAGAGCTTTGATTCCTGGGCATCCGCCGGCCTGAAAACATTAAAATTGGGGATAAGCCTCATGGAACTAATCTGTTCAATGGGCTGGTGGGTTGGACCGTCTTCACCAACATAAAAAGAATCGTGGGTAAAAATATGAACTACTGGAAGCATCTGCAAAGCCGCCATACGCAAAGCGTTTCTAACATAGTCAGAAAAAACAAGAAACGTTGCCCCAAAACCCTGAACACCTCCATGCAGGGCCATTCCATTAAGGATTGCACCCATGGGAAATTCTCTCACACCAAATGGAAGATATCTTCCAGAAGAATTATTAACGCTGTGAAAAATACCAGCATTTTCCCTGAATTTAACAGTCTGGTTGGAAGGATCCAGATCAGCGGAACCGCCCATAAGGTTAGGCATGCTATCCATTAGATTATTAAGACACGCCCCAAAGGCCTTACGAGTGGCAACCTTCTGCCCTGGCTCAAATTGAGGCAGGTTCAAATCTCTGGATTCAGGCTCAGAATTAATAAACTTCCAGAACTGAGCAATATCTTCTGAACTGCTCAGGGCATCATCAAGCTTACGCTTCCAGGCTTCAGCCTTATCTGTCAACCTGGTGAACCTTTCCTGAAAATGATCCAGCACATCCTGGGGAAGATAAAAATCTTCATCAACAGGCAAACCAAGGTTTTCCTTGGTTTTGGCGATCTCTTCCGGGGAGAATGGAGCGCCGTGGGTGTCTTCACTGCCTTCAAGGGTTGCACTGCCCCTGGCCATTGTTGTATGCCCGATGATCAGTGTTGGCCTTTGATCCTCCATTCTGCCCGCATTAATTGCCTTTCCGATCTGATCATGATCATGGCCGTCTATCTCAATGACCTGCCAGCAGAAAGCCTCGAATATCTTTTTATAATCTGAGCAGTCAGCCCGTTCAGTGGGACCGGCTAACTGAATTTTATTGCTGTCGTAGTATACAATCAGTTTCCCAAGCCCCCATCCTCCAGCTAAGGCTGCACTCCCCAGTGCTATAGGTTCCTGAAGATCTCCATCTGAAACAAGAGTATAAGTGAAATGATCACAAACATCTGATCCCAGCTTTGAACGTAGAAAGGACTCTGCCACAGCCATACCCACCGACATTCCCAGTCCCTGTCCCAGAGGCCCTGTTGTGGCTTCCACTCCCTGGGTCGTATGGTGTTCAGGATGTCCGGGGGTCCTGCTGCCTAACTGACGAAAGGCCTTGAGATCATCTATATTCAGATATCCGCACATGCATAGAATGCTATACAAAAGCATTGACTCATGGCCTGCGGAAAGTACAAACCTGTCCCGATCGAACCAGTTATCATCCTCAGGATTAAACTCAAGATAATCCTTAAACAAGATATACAGATAGTCTGAGGAAGACATTGCTCCGCCAGGATGCCCTGAATTGGCCTTTCTGGTTCCATCCATTATAAGGCCCTTGATAACATTTACTGCTTTTTGATCAATCTGATTTGACATTTAAAAATTCCATCTTTGGTTTAAGTTGCATAATCCGACTTATAAGCGCCTCACCGGGGCGTACCCTGGACCATACCTGCGAGTAACTTTAAATTACCTCAACGCGAGAGAGATTGCCGCGCTCGAAGACTCGCTCGCAATGACACCTGACAGCCACAGACGTGGTTACTCATCACCTGTCATTGCGAGAGAGCGCAGCGAACGAAGCAATCTGTATGGCAAAACCATAATATTCTGAATTTATTGCTTAAATGGTTTAAGTTACTTATAAGCGCCTCACCAGGGCATTACTCAAATACTTGCCATCTCTTCTATAAGGTCAATCCTTTTTTGATGCCTTCCTCCTTCAAAGGAAGCTGACAAAAACGCATCAACAATACTGCCTGCCAGATCTATACCCACAATTCTCTCGCCAAGACACAATACATTGGCATCATTATGCATTCTGGACATTCTGGCCATATATTCATTTAAACAAAGTGCTGCCCTGATGCCACTTATTCTGTTGGCTGTCATGGACATGCCAATGCCTGATCCGCATATCAGAATACCTGGACTTTGCAATTCCAGGACTTTGCTGCACAGCTTGCGGGCATACACAGGATAGTCACAGCTTGTGGGCTCCTGTGGTCCTACATCAATGACATTATAACTCTGGGTTAGACGATCCATAAGAAACTTTCTCAGATTCAGGCCTGCATGGTCTGAACCGAATATAATATTTGAATCCTGCATAATTAAGTCTGTTAACCCTGTCTGTTCTGCAGATACTTATATCTGCGTTTTTCAATAAAAATTTTTCTCCGGACTGAAAGCTCTTTTTTTAGATGGATGATTTCTTCCCTGAGCAAATCTGCCTGCCCGAGAGCCAGACTTAACTGCTCGTTTTTAACATCCAGACTGCCAGTACGGGCTGCCATATCCATAATTAGATGACCCAACCTTGTTTTTTCCAGAACCAGTCTTTTTTTCAGCTGCCTGATCTCCCAAAGACTGAATCTGCTTTTCAAAAACCAGGATATTTCACTGAACAACAACTTCCATCCAATGAAAAACAGGTCAATAGGCCTCAAATTCTGCGACATACCTTTACAACCATCATTATTCATATTTCTTGCTTCCAGTCACCCAATCTTGGCCACACGGTTAAACAATCTAATAATATTCAACAAAAATAAGGACTCAGCCTCAAAATCCAGGGAACAATGGTTTAAGCTGATAGATATGTCAAGATTTGAAAAACCGAACAATTTGCCAAAATCTATAAGTCAGGCAAATAAACAACTTTTGCTTCAGGGGGGACTTTCAGTCCAAGCTGTTCAATATTTAGATCAAGGTCATCGGTGCGCACAGATTTCATCCTGATAAGAGCCCTTTGATCCTGGGAAAGATTCATTTCGATTCTGGAGTAATAACGATGTTCCCCGTCAACATTGAGGCCGTTGAATTCGATATTCCAGCCATGCCCTGAAATTGATTTCACGGTGCCATCTTGAGCAATAACCATACTCTTTACTTCATGGTCATTAAAATAAAACCGCCACATTCCGTTCATTGGCTCATATCTATGAAAATTATCAGGGACAAGTCCTTCAAAAGCGCCCAGCAGCACCTGAACCGTCTGCCTGAGATCAAGAGGAGTGGGATAGCCTAACATACTGGCCCCGATACTCCCGTCATGGTGGATGTATTTGGTGTTTTCCCTGGGAAAATAGGCTTCCCAGAGTTCATGGTCTTCGTGCCACATGGCAATAGTCTGACCAAAACCAGCGCTTATATCCATCCTGATGGGATAACCTGTCGTTCCCCAGATGGAAGATTGAATTCTGTTTCTGCCTGTTGGAGTTATATAAGTTACAGAAGCACTCAAGAGAAACTCCTGCCCAGGCTCAAGCCCCTTTATGCCTGCCTGAAACTGTTCCCACACAATACCGGCCGGACGTTCAACAGGAACAACTTTGGGGGCACACCCCCACACCAGAAAAATCAAAGCAGAATATGATAGAATTCGAATTATTAAGTTCATTTTAAATATTAACTGTCCGACCTTTCTTGAATTTTCTTTTCTACGTCTCTTATTTTTCTAAGAATCCTATCCGGATCTTCAGGTTCATTCTTCAGAGAATTTTGGTAACCTTGCAAGGCCTCATCTATCAGGTTTATTTCAAGAGCAATATCACCGTAATGATCCCATATTATGGGGTCATTACTTACAAATCCCACAGCCCTTTGAATCTCTTTCCAGGCCTTGTCCATTTTTTCCTGTTGAAAATAAACCCAGGCTAAAGAATCAATATAATAGCCATTCCCGGGATCCAGACTTAAAGCCCTCTGGATAAGTACCTGGGCCCTCTCAAGATCTCTGTCCTTCTCTGACAGAGTGTAACCTACATAATTAAGGGCTTCATGATGATCCTGATCTATGGAGATGATTTCTTCCATTACTTGTAATGACTCTTCCCTGCGATCTTGATTATCCAGGATAACACCTTTCCTGAACAAAAAATCAGTATCCCCAGGCCAAATCTGCAGACCATAATCTATTACTTCCATTGCCTCAGTATAATCGCCAAGTATTTCCAGAATAATTACTTCAAAATGAACAAATCTTCTTTCTTCGGGATAGAGATCCTGTCCCTGCCTTGCAAGTTCAAGGGCCCGGGGATACTCATTCTGCTCAAAACAGATCTGGACGTTGAAAGAAAGTGCCTGGAGGTGATAATAATCCTCCACCGGAACATTTTCCAGAAACTCCCGGGCAGTATCAGGATCATTCCACCCTTCATAAGCTATCAAGGCCATATAAAAATAAACAGTTGGAGGATAAGCCCCCCTGTCCATAACCTCTTCGATAATCTCAAATGCATGACTGTAAAACTTGTTCTGGATAAATTGATAGGCAGCGTCCAGACGGAATTGATAATCCACAGGACCTCTGATTACAAAATCCAAGGCCTTATCCGGATTATTGAGTTTTAGATTAAGTTCAATCAGACGGAGAATGAGATCAGGGTTTGTTTCCCCAAGATCTAAAAGTTTTTCATATATCTGCCCTGCCTGCAGATAGTCCCCGTCCTGCTCGTAAATAAAAGCCATTTCAGCCCAGGCCTGAAAAAAATCAGGTCGCTTTTCCACAGCCCGACTCAGAAAAGAGAGAGCATTTTTCTGGTCTCCCATGGCACTGCTTGCCTGGCCCATATAATAAAACATCTGGGGAGTCTTTCTCTCATCAGGAACATCACTGAGAATATCCAAGACCTGGGGATATTCTTTCAGTTCAAGATAAAATGAAGCCAGGTCATGATAAGCATTAATATCCTCTGGGCATTTTTTTCTGTAATCTTCCAGCATCTCTACTGCTTTATCTTTCATATCTGCAGAAATATAAAGCTCTGCCAAAAACACATACATGAGGGGGTTATCTGGAAATTCACCAACTGCCTTTTCCATGGTGGAAATGGACATCTCAGCATCTCTGGTCTGCCAGAAAGCTTTGGCTGTCTCTACGTAGAGAAATGGAGCCGGACTTCTTTCAAGAGCACTTTTTAAAAGGGAAGCAGCCTCAGAGTATTTTTCCTCAGCCAGGCTGTCCTGGGCCCTGAGATAATAATACGTCATTTTTGCGTCAGATTCCAAATCCCATTCAACAGCCGCAGGAACTGGACCGTGCTTTACTGCGCATCCTGCTGAGAATAATAATAAGGCCAAAAAGAAAATAATTTTTTTCATTATGAATTATGGTTACTGTTTTCTATATTATGATCAAGTACTGTTGCAGGCAATATTTTCAGACAAACATTCTTCCTTGAGCATCCTGTAAACCTGACCGCCTACTTCAAGTCCGCATTTGATAAATTCCGGGCCGTAAATACGTCCGGTTTGTGTCCTGAATGTCTCACTTACCTTCTCAATTATTTCCAGCCCCCTGGGAAAACGCTGAATAATCTCATCAATGGTCCATTCTTCATAACAACAGATCTCCCAAAGGGTGGTAATAAAATTATCAGGCCCCCAACGAAATTTATCAGCATCATAAAGCACATCGCTTAAAACTTTCTGTCTCTGGTTTCCAGCTCTGACAACTTCCTTGAAAGCCTCATGATTGCTCACAGCAAAAGCTATGTCATCAAGATCTTCAGGAGTCAGAGGATAATCTCCAAGGATCAGGCGGGAAAATTCTGCCCCTTTTTGCGCGTGATCTTCATCCTGCCTGGAAATATCATGCAAAAGACCACACATCTGGGCCAGAAGACAGATTTTCTTGGTATCTGCAGGTTTATACATATGTTTGGTTTCAATCATAGTTAGAACACTAGCGTCAATGGCCACCATTTTAGAGTGTTCTATGCCATGGCCGAAGCCATCATTCAGAAAAGGTAAAACATCTTCTCTAAGCCTCTGAATAATCGGGTGACTGAAAAATATTTCCTTTGACCGTGAATTTTCAGCTGAAAAATGATTATAAAAATCAAGATTACATTTTCTGGCCAACGTTTTGGCCTTATCTCGAACATTCATGAGAATATCATGCGTCATCAATCCACTCCCGGGAAAAATCCGTAATATTACCTTCAATATGAGATTTTAATTTTTCCAGCAGTCTTGCCTCTATCTGCCTGACCCTCTCCCTTGTTATTCCGTATTTTTCCCCGATCTCTCTTAAAGTAACAGGGGTCTCAGCAAGAAGGCGCAGCTCAATAATATCCTTTTCCTTTTCATTGAGCTTAGGCATGAGCTCCTTGATATTCTGATTGAGTATTCCTGCTGTTTCTTCCTTGAGAAGAAGCTTTTCAGCCCCGTCACCAATGGCGGGAATAAAGTTCATGGGGGTAATGTCTGAATCATCACCATAAGGCATATCGAGAGAAAGATCATACTGTCCGAGACGTTGTCCCATTTCCACTACATCTGATTCTGAAACATCGAGATTCTGGGAAATCGTGTCCGCGTCAGGAGATATGCCAAGGGCTTCAAGACGCTGTTTTTCCTTGCCCAGGTTATAAAAAAGCTTACGCTGTGACTGGGTGGTTCCAACCTTGACCATCCTCCAGTTATCCATAATAAACTTAAGTATATAAGCCCTAATCCAGAAAGAAGCATAGTATGAAAACTTTATTCCTTTTTCAGGATCAAATTTTTTCAGGGCCTTCATCAGCCCTACATTTCCTTCCTGAATCAGGTCCAGAACATTTTTCATCCACTTTCGCTGAAACTCCATTGCTATCCTTACTACCAGACGCAAATTGGATGTCACCAGCTTAAGGGCTGCTTCATGATCCTGCTCATCTCTGAACTTTCTTGCCAGTTCAAATTCCTCTTCCGCGCTCAATGGCGGAAACCGCCCCAACTCACGCATATAAATACGCAACGGATCAGTAACCGAAGGGGTGGAATTAGGACGAGCGCAGATTTCTTTACATATCTTCTCGGCCTCTTTTCTCTCATCTGTTTTCTTCAGGTCCTGATCTTTTACTGGATCTTTATCTTTTGTTTTCATAACTGAAAAGCTATCTGCCTGCTGATTTGTTTAATTATTATATCTCTGTGAACAATTTTTTGAGCCTATAGTTTTTATTTGTCCTTTTCAATAAATTTAAGTATGCCGATTTCTTTACCGATTATCAAATATAGAGTTCTTTTGGAAAATATTTGTTAAATGGATACCAATAATCATACATAAAATACCTGACAGGTTATCTTAATGAATTTCGCTGAACTAATAAACAATGACCAGATAATAATCTTTGACGGTGGAATGGGTACCCTGCTTCAGTCCAGAGGACTCAAGCCAGGCCAGTCTCCAGAAGAACTGGGACTTGAAAAACCCCGGGCCATCAGAGAAGTGCATGAACTTTACGTGCAGGCCGGTTCTCAATTCATTACCACAAATACATTCGGAGGCTCACGCTACAAACTAAGACGAGAAATCAACCCGCTGGATTTCAACAGAAAGATGGCCCAGGCTGCCTGCCAGGCAGCTGATGGAAGGGCTTTGGTGGCTGGGACTGTCGGTCCCACCGGCAAAATGATCGCGCCTTTGGGAGATGTTGAATTTTCTGATCTTATTTCAGCCTTCAAGGAACAAATATCCGGACTGGCTCAGGGCGGAGTTGACATTATCATGGGTGAGACCCATTTTGATCTCGCTGAGGCCAAAGCCGTGGTCATAGCAGCGAGACAGGCATGCAATCTTCCTGTGGCCATTTCCATGACCTTTGAGCAGGGACAAAGCCTCACTGGAACTTCACCAGAGGTTTATTTAGATACCATGCAGAACCTCGGCGTGGATATTATAGCTATTAACTGCAGCTCCGGCCCTGAAGATTTCATTCCATTGGTCAAGTCCATGCTTCCCCGACTCGACACCCCTTTGCTTATTCAGCCCAACGCTGGTTTACCTGTTCTTGAAAACGACAAAACTGTCTTCAAGGTAGAACCTGATGAATTTGCCGGCAAACTTGCACCTTTTCTGAAAATGGGTGTTAAACTTGTTGGAGGATGTTGTGGAACAACCCCTGACCATATCCGGGCCTTAAAAAAATTATCCAGCACATACACTTATACAAAAAAATCACCTGAGAACCCAGTCTGCCTGACCCTTACCTCAAGAAGCAGAAGTATTGCCTTGGGGTTTGACAGAAATCCTGTGCTGGTGGGCGAAAGAATCAACCCCACAGGAAAAAAAGATCTAACAGCCCAGCTTCAGGGATTTGAATTCACCAGGGCCCTTGAGCTGGCCCAGGAACAGATTGACCAGGGGGCCATGGTCTTAGATGTCAACGTGGGCGCTCCCATGGTTGATGAAGAAAAGCTTCTGCCCGCTATAGGCCGGGAGCTTATCTCCAGGTTTGATTTCCCCTTATGTGTTGATTCGAGCAACTCTGAAGCAATTAAAAACTTTCTGCTTAATTACCCTGGAAGTCCTCTGGTCAATTCCATCAGCGGTGAACAGGACAAGATGGATGTCCTGGGCCCTCTTTGCCGTGAATTTGGAGCTCCCTTTATTCTCTTGCCTTTAAAAGGGAAAAAACTTCCAGCTACTGCCAAAGAACGTATCGCCATCATCGAAGGTCTTCTGCAACAGGCTCAGGATCACAATATCCCCAAAAGACTGATCCTGGTTGATGCCCTGGCCCTGACAATTTCCTCAAGCCCTTCAGCTGCTCTGGAATGTTTGGAAGTTATCCGCTACTGCCGTGAAAAATGGGGACTGGCAACCATAATGGGACTTTCCAATATTTCCTTTGGCCTGCCGGCAAGAGAACTTATCAACTCAACATTTTTATCCATGTGCCTGTCATCGGGTATGTGTTCTCTAATTGCCAACCCTGGATCAGCACGCATCCAGGAGACTCTTGCTGCATCCAATGTCATTCTCGGCCATGATAAAATGGCTGAAAACTTTGTCCAGAATTTCTCTACGTGGAAACCCACTGACCCCACCTGTCAGAATTTCAAGAATAAAAAGGAAAGCTTTGCTTCATCAATTCAGGAAGCTGTCCTCAAGGGCAAAAAAGAATCCATTGTTGCCCTGCTGCAGACAGAGGTGGAAAATGGGGCTGACCCTTTCAAACTTGTAAGTAATGAAATGATCCCTGCCATCAATATTGTCGGGGAAAAATACGAAAAAAAGGAATATTTTTTACCCCAGCTTATCTTAAGTGCTGAAACCATGAAGACCGGGTTTGAATATCTCAAGCCCATGCTAAAAAAAGACGATGAGGAGGCAGGCCCCACTGTTATCATGGCCACTGTTGAAGGAGACATCCATGATATAGGTAAAAACATAGTCTGTCTCATGCTGCGCAACTATGGTTTCAACGTTGTAGACATGGGCAAGGATGTTCCAGCAGCTGACATAGTTGACACCGTTAGAAAATATAAGGCAAAAGTAGTGGGGCTTTCAGCTCTCATGACTACTACGATGGTCAAGATGGAAGAAACCATAAAACTCATAAAAGAAAATTCTTTGCCATGCGGTGTAATGGTTGGAGGCGCGGTTTTAACCTCTGCCTATGCCCAGAGAATCCAGGCTGATGGATATGCAGAAGATGCTGTATCAGCTGTTAAGATTGCCAAAAAGCTTTCAGGCATGGCTGATTAGGACCATTTTCTAAAAGGTAAGCGCAAAGTCAAAGGGACAAACAATCTGAAATAACCTCAGCGCCCGAGAGATTGCCGCGCTCGAAGACTCCCTCGCAATGACACCTGACAGTCACTAATGTGGTTGCGCAATACCTGTCATTGCGAGGGAGCGAAGCGACCGAAGCAATCTTTATGGTAAAGCTATAATGATTTGTTTTTATTAATCTTAAAGGATTTATGCTGCTCAAAAGGACTGTCCATGAAAAAAGTTTTATCTGTCATTTTATTGTTTTTTTTCCTGCTGTTAAACACAAATTTTGCTCAGGCCCAGGAACATATCCCCAGTGTAGGGCCCCAGGAGATTGAGGAAGCAATCGCCCAGGAAAAAGGCCGGGTACTTATCGTAAACTTCTGGGCCACATGGTGTGGTCCATGCAAGAAGGAAATTCAGGAACTTACCAAGATACGGACAATGTACGACCCTGAAGACTTGAGCATAATCGGACCATCCCTTGATTTTGACCCCGGAGCAATACCACCATTCATTGATAGAATGGGAATAAATTATACTATTCTCCACGCTAATGACCAGGTAATGAATCACTATGGCATTGAAAGCATACCCTACACCATGATTTTTGA
>JBHEPK010000057.1:8223-11115 GCA_046260325.1 Desulfonatronovibrio sp. | reverse complement strand
ATAATAACCTCTGTCTCTATCTTCAGCGATGCTCATTTTTTTAACCTCGAGTACTTATATTATCCCAGCCAGCGTTTGCGCCGTCGATAATGCTTAACATCTCTGTAACTTCTTTTTTCTCCTGTATTACCTATACCAAGATAAAATTCCTGAACATCAGGATTGTTCAGCAAACTTGAAGCTGGACCATCAAGGACAATACGCCCATTTTCCAGGATATAACCATGGTTGGCGATACTAAGTGCTGCCCTGGCATTCTGTTCCACAAGAAGGATAGTCACTCCTTCTTCACTATTAACCCTTTTAATAATTTCGAAAATCTCTTCTACCAGAAGTGGAGCAAGACCCAGTGAAGGCTCATCAAGAAGAAGCAGCCTTGGCTTGGCCATCAATGCCCTGCCTATGGCCAGCATCTGCTGTTCTCCACCTGAAAGATATCCTGCCAGCTGCTTCCTGCGTTCCTTGAGCCTTGGAAAATACTCATAGACCCGTTCTTTTGAACTGCTGAACTCTTTTTTGGGTCTTATAAAACCACCACACTTGAGATTTTCTTCCACTGTAAGATCTTCAAAAATCCTTCGGCCTTCCATAACCTGAAAAATCCCCATGCGTACAATTTTTTCAGGCCATAGCTTGTGGATGGGTTGCTCATCATAAAGAACAGAACCCTCGGTAATTTCACCGTCTTCAGTTGCAAGAAGACCGGAAATTGACTTAAGGGTTGTTGACTTTCCAGCCCCATTGGAACCGAGAAGAGATGTTATGGAACCCCGCTGGACTTTAATGGACAGGCCTTTAAGCACCAGAACAACGTCGTTATAAACAACTTCCAGATTCTCAACACTGAGAATATTCAAACCTTACTCCAGAAATTCAGTTTACAGATTGTTGAAAAATTTACTACAAATCTGACCGTTCAAAAACCCAAAGTGGTGCAGGCAGGTATTCCAAACGGTCAGACAACATCTTTACTATTTACCCAGCCATTCATCCCTTCTATCAAGAGTTTCTGTGGTTAGAAGCTTCATTCCATCCTCATGCAGGCGATAAATATTAACTGACATATTCGGCCTGTGATCATCTGGATAAAAACTGATGGGCGGTGTAAGGCCCATAGGATCAAAGTCACGCAGAGTCCTTACTGCATCTCGAATTCCCGGCCCGTTTAACTCATTGTTCTCCGCGGCAATCCTGATGCCTTCCGCCATGACCAGCATAGAGGCAAACCCCCGCATGTAATGGGTCATCTGCGGCTTATTTTCTGTAAGTTGTTTTATGACATCCATACCCGGAACATCTGCCCCGTAAACAACAGCAGCCTGAAGGCCGATATGGCCGTTAACAGCCGATCCTGCCAGGGATAAAAGCTGCTCATCGCTTCCCCAGATATTGGTTATAAAAACAGAGTTCATGTTCAGTCTTTGAGCATCTTTGAGAATAACCGCTGTTGAGGATATTGTTCCCCCCACCCAGACATAATCCGGATTCTGACGATTAAGCCGGAGAAGCTGAGTAGTGGAATCCATATCTGAAAGGCCTACATTTTCCTCGCCCACTACTTCAAAACCAAGCTCCTTTGCATACTCTTTACCTGCGGGTATGGGAGCCAGACCATAAGGATGATTGGGATAAACAAATGCAAGCTTTGGAGCTCTGTCTTCTTCCCAGTTTCTGTATAAATATTCCAGGGCACCTCTTATCTGGGTGGAATAATCAGCAGCAATAAAAAAATTGTAAGGAGCAATCCTGGGATCTGTAAGGTGTGCTGAATAAGAGGCTGAAAAGGTTGGAATCTCATCTCTTGCCACCTGACGGACCAGGGCTTCAGTATCTGCGGTTCCCCAGGTCTGCAGTGCCACTATCCCCTGACTTTTAAATCTATTATAGGCTGCCATGGCCTGCTGGACATTATAGGCATAGTCAACCTGCATAAGCTGGATCTCCTGGCCATTGATTCCGCCCTGTTCGTTCATATATTTAACAGCATCTTTGACTCCTTCAGCATACGGCCTGCCAACATCCGAGGTTGCTCCACTTAAGTCTGAAATAACTCCTATCTTAACCTCGGAATATGCTGTCATGGGAAAAAAAGACAGAGCCATAATAAGCATCAAAAGCTGTGACAACCTCTTCATAAAAATACCCTCCTGAAAAATAAACTGTAATTGCCAGGTATTATGTTTAGTCTGCCGATATTCACAATGAATTATGGCAATCATACATTATACTCAGGCATGGCCTGTTCCAGATATTGACTATTCATTAGCTGAAACAGGTAGAAAACCGGTACTATCAAACATCAATGAGCAAACGGGTGCAGCTTGAAATATGATTTGGCCAGATGCCAGCGTCTGGCCAGGCCATCAGGCTCAAAGATTAGAAACAAAACCAGGATCAGACCGAATATTCCATCACGCATGGCCAGAAAGTAGGTGCTGATATTGGGAAAAAATCCACTCAGATGATTTGCCACAAACCCCAGAACCTCAGGCAAAAGAGTGAGAAATACCGCACCAAAAATGCTGCCCAGGATACTGCCCAGTCCCCCGATTATTATCATGGCCAGATAATGAATGGACAGACCTATCTCAAACTGTTCAGGCGTGATGTACATGGTGTAATGGGCCCAGAGTCCACCTGCAATTCCGGCCAGAAATGAGCTTATCCCAAATGCCTGCAGCTTGTATCTGAACAGATTGATACCCACAGATTCAGCTGAAAGATGAAAATCGCGAATAGCTACAAAAGCCCTGCCGGATTTGGTTCGCAATACATTTTTTACCATAAGCACCGCAAGAACAGCAAAGACCAGAGTCAGATAAAACATCCTTAAATCAGTGTTAAAGTCAAATCCCAGTATAGCCGGAGTATCAAGCCCCATACCTATGGCAC
>JBHEPK010000057.1:5133-8213 GCA_046260325.1 Desulfonatronovibrio sp. | reverse complement strand
GCCAGATAAATACCCTTTAGACGCAAGGAAGGTATGCCAAATATCATGCCCACAAATGCGGTAATTCCACCGGCCAGAATCAGGGCAGGCAAAAAAGGCCAGCCGTTCAGAGTCAAAACGCCTGATGAATAGGCTCCTACCCCTATAAAGGCACCATGTCCGAGTGATATCTGACCGCAGGAACCAGTCAGAAGATTTAAAGACACAGCACCAATTACAGCAATATTAATCATAACCAGCAGGGAAACCTGGTATGAACTTAAAAAATATGGAGCCAGGAGCAGCACCATAAAAAAAATTGTAACGCTGGATTTTTGAAAGCCTGTATGAAAAATCTGGCTCTCTTTAGCGTAAGAGGTAAAAAAAAGACCGCATTTACCCTGCATTTTTAAACTCTCTCTATTTCATGGGTTCCAAAAAGCCCATAAGGCTTGATCATAAGTATAATAACCAGAATTACATAGGCGGCCACTTCCCTGAATCCAGCAAGACCAAAAAACTGCTGGGCCAGACCATCGGAAACATTTTCAAGAATTCCAATTATCAATCCACCTGCGGCAGCTCCAAGGAGACTGTCCAGTCCACCAAGGATAACAGCAGGAAACACTTTAAGTCCCAGATGACCCAATTGAGGGTTTATTCCATTTATATTTCCGAGAATGATTCCGCCAATACTGGAAACCACCGCAGCAATACACCAGGACATGGCAAAAATATTTTTCACCCCGATGCCCATGGACTGAGCCGCCTGCTGATCAAAAGCTGTAGCCCGCATGGCAATGCCCATGGTGGAATATTTAAAAAATAGAGAAAATACTCCAAACAGAATTATGGAAAGACAAAAAGCTGCGATGTATACAGGGGCCACAGGAAGACCCAGTATCCAAACTGGTTCCGAAGGCAGTACTTGCGGGTAGACCCTGATGGATGTCCCCCAGAATAACTGAATGACAGCCTTTAGAACAGTTGAGAGTCCAACCGTAACCATAATTACACTGATCACGGGTTCTCCAATCATGGGACGCAACACAACCCTTTCAAGACAGATACCCAGGAGAACTGAAAAAACAAGAGTCATGAAAAATGACACAAGAAAAGGAAGGCCCAGCTGAACCGTAAGGGCAAAGCAGATATAAGCCCCAAACATGACCAGTTCACCCTGAGCAAAGTTGACAACTTTGGTAGCCTTGTAAATTATCACGAAACCAAGAGCTACCAGACTGTAAATACTGCCTATGACCAATCCGTTAAGAACAAGATGAAGATAATATTCCATTCCAATCTCTATTTTTTTAAGGTTGCCCTGTCAGTCTTTATTCTACATTCCTGATGGCTACTCTGCCTTTCATTTCACGCGTACTGCCGTCCTGGTACTGAATATTGGCAACCATATCCACTTTATCATCACTGGTATAGAGGCCTTCAATAAGTGAGGTGTATCTTTCTGCAACAACCTTACGCCTGATTTTTCGAGTTCTGGTCAACTCACCGTCATCTGCGTCCAGCTCTTTAAACAAAAGAGCAAACCTTCTGATCCTGGTATTGTCAGGAAGAGTTTCATTAATCTTGCGTATTTCACCGGCAATAAGTTCATACACCTGTTTCTTAGAGGCCAGATCCTGATAAGTTGTGTAGGTCAAAAGCTTACTCTCACTCCACCTGCCGGTTATTTCCTCATCAATACAGACAATGGCTGCAATATAATCCTTGCCTTTGCCCATAACCACTGCTTCACGAATATAAGGAGAAAATTTGAGCTTATTTTCCATGAACTGAGGTGAAAATTTAGTCCCGTCAATCAGTTCCATTACATCCTTGACCCGGTCAATAACTACAAGCTGTCCGTTTTCCTTAAAATAACCGGCATCTCCAGATAAAAGCCAGCCATCATCAGAAAGTGTTTCTTTCGTGGCCTTTTCATCCTTGTAATACCCTTGAAAAACTGCTGCTGACTTAGACAGAATCTCCCCTTCAGGGGAAAGCTTGATTTCTGTTTCAGGTATGGGCTCTCCCACAGTATCAAAATCAATATGACCATCTCTGTGGATACAGGATATTCCTGCTATCTCAGTCTGGCCGTAAATCTGTTTGAGATTTACACCCATGGCATGAAAGAATTTAAAAGTATCAGGACCAAGAGCTGCACCTCCAGTGGTTGCTGATCTGATTCGGGAAAAACCCAACCTGTCGCGAAGCGACCTGAATAAAAAAAACTGGGCAAGATTATAAAGCAGCCTGAGCTTTATTCCACTTGGCTTTCGGCTCAGTTTACAATCAGCCATTTTAATGCCTATGCCCATGCATTTGTGATAAATAAACCTTTTCAGCCGCGTGGTTTCCATAATTCTGACTTGAATTCTGGCTGACAGGTTTTCCCAGACTCTCGGAGGAGAAAAAATGATATGTGGTCCGATTTCCCGGATGTCACTCTGGACAGTTTCCTGTTCTTCAGGAAAATTAACGCAAAAACCATATAAAAGAGAGGAAGCCACAGCCATCATCTGCTCTCCCATCCAGGCCAGAGGCAGAAAAGAAACAAATTCGTCAGACTCTTTCCTGGGATCTACCTCTCCCAGATTATGAGCCATGGATAAAAGATTCTTATGTGAAAGCATGGCCAGCTTGGGCCTGCCAGTTGTGCCGGAAGTGGTGGCGATAAGGCAGGTATCCTCTACTGAAAGTTCATCAACCCATTTCGAAAATTGATCCTTTTCAGAACGTCCAGATTCCCTGACCTGATCAAAATGCATGAGCCCGCTATCCTCATACTGAGACAATCCTTTGGAATCATGGAATATTATGTATTCAAGGTGGGATACTTTTTCCCGCATGGAAAGCATCTTATCCACCTGCTCCTGATCTTCGGCAACAACCAGCTTACAACCGGTCAACTCAAATATATATTCAATTTCACTGGCCTGAACATCCTGATAAACACCTATGGCTATGCCTCCAAGGCTTTGAATGGCTATTTCCGCCCAGAGCCATTCAGGGCGATTATCACCAATGAGAACAATAACGTCTTTGCGACCGAGTCCAAGCTTCCTTAGACCGGAAGCAAATTCCGCAGTGATATCAAG
>JBHEPK010000057.1:0-5123 GCA_046260325.1 Desulfonatronovibrio sp. | reverse complement strand
GAAAAGCCTGGGCGAATTTTTCCCTGGCTATTGCTGCTCTGGCCAGAAGCTCAGCCGAGGTTACCGCACCCTGACCTCCTCTGCCATGAAGTCTGATTTCCCACATACATTTTCTCCTGAGGTTTAGTTTCTAAATGGAACAATATGCACTTTATACTCAAAAAATATAAATATTGCCACTCTATTGACATATGGTCCCCTGAACCGGAAATTCGGCAAACAGGGCTGTCAAAACTAATGTTAACGGGCAATATCTTGTTTACTTTTAATATCTGTCAGAAAAAATAACAACCTTTTTCAAGGTCAGCTTTAAAAATAAGCATATCTACCATAAAAAACATTAAGCTTTTAGGTTAACGGTGGATAAAACCAGACAATGAGCAAGGAGAAGGGATCTCAATGACACCTGAGAGTCACAGATGTAGTTGCGCAACACCTGTCATTGCGAAAAAGCGCAGCGAACGAAGCAATCTGTACGGCAAAACCGTAGGATTATAAATTTATTACTTAAAACGGTTTAATCACATACCCAGGAAGGCAGCATCTTCACTCCCAAGGTAGGCTGCAATGACATCAGGATCTGACTGAACTTCATTGGGTGTTCCTTCAGCCAGGACCTGTCCGAAATCAAGAACCACGACTTTGTGAGAAATATCCATGACCACTCCCATATCATGTTCCACAAGAAGGACAGTCACATCCCATTCCTCATTTATATCAAGAATATATCTGGCCATTTCTTCTGTTTCTTCCAGATTCATTCCTGCCATGGGTTCATCTAAAAGGATAAGTCTTGGTTCAGCTGTTAGTGCCCGGCCAAGCTCAACCCTTTTCTGAACTCCATAAGGAAGACTTCCAGCCACACTATGCCGGTATGAAGACAGAGCCAGAAAATCAATAACCTCTTCCACTTTTCTGCGGTGCCTGTCTTCCTCTTTTCTGGCTGGACCGAAATAAAGAAGAGATGACATGAGACCATAGTTCACCTGGCTGTGCCTGCCCACCATCAGATTATCAAGAACGCTCATTCCCTTGAACAGGGCGATATTCTGAAAAGTTCTGGACATTCTGGCGCTCATACGGGAATGGGCAGCCATGGCAAGAAGACTCTTACCATCCATCAAAATCTCTCCGCTGTCCGGATGATAACGCCCGCTGATACAATTAAGCATACTGGTTTTACCAGCTCCGTTAGGACCAATTAAAGAAACTATCTGCCCTTCTTCAACTGTAAAACCTACTTCCATCAGGGCGGCAATGCCCTTGAAAGTAAGAATTACATTATCAACCTTTAAAAGGGGCATTTTTAACTCCATTCCGCCCTGAAATCTTCAGGCCCCACAACTTTATACCCCAGATTGACAAGCTCTTTGACAATGGGCCCCTGATCTTCTGTCTGCACTCTAAATACCACCATTCTGCTCTTATTATGAAAAAATGTTGCGGTGGAAATAATACTGATCCCCATTTTAAAAATCAGCCCTGAAACCTCGGCAATTACTCCCTTGCGGTCTTCTATTTCAAACACAATTCTGGATCCGCCCTGTTCAAGACCCATCTCCTCAACAAGGACTTCGAGCAGAATATCTCTGTTTATAAAACCCACAAGACCGCCCTTGGGATTCAGCACTGGAAGACCTGCCAGGTTGTAGTCGAACATAATCTTAGCTGCGGCCTCAATCTCTGCTTCAGGCATCACATAAGGAATATCTTTTTTGATTATTTTTTTTACGGTCATTTTGTTAAGAAGATAATTAAGTTCATGCTTACTTAACGTGGTAGCCGGAGAGGGCAGGGATGAACGAACATCCTCCTTCTGGACAGCACCGATAAATTTGCCGTCCTCAACAACCATAAGCATCCACATCTTATTCTCAGTCAAAACCCGATCAGCATCCAGCATCAGGGTTTCAGCCGTGATGGTGGGAAACTTTCTTGACATTTTCAGTCCCACAAACATTTTGCTATCCTCCTAAAGACTCTGAATAAAAATTAGTTTAAATAAAAGCTCTCTTCACTCATTGTTCCATTAACGGCAGATAATTGTGGTAAATGGATCAACGTGTCCATCAAACTCATGCAGCACTAAAAAGCTCATGAAAACCATGCCCGCATCCCAAAACAACTTCAAGCCCAAAATTCAACTTTTCAATTTCAAAAGCATCACTAATGCATCTTCATTGTTATCCGGATAATAATGTTTTCGTCTGCTGATCTCTTCAAATCCCAGACTGGTATAAATTGATAATGCGGGGATATTGGAAGGCCTTACTTCGAGAAAAATATTTTGAACCTGATTGATTTGACAATTTTTAATGGCTTCAGCAATTAGAGCTTTGCCAATGCCTGACCTTCTGTTACAAGGATTAACAGCCAAATTGACTATTTCAGCCTCATCAAGGGTGTAGTAAAATGAAATATAGCCGGCCAGCTTATTGGCTGAAAACACACCAAAAACTCTAAAGCTGTCCTGTTTCAGAAACTTCTGATACTGATCAACGCTCCAGGGACTGGCAAAGCAGATTTCTTCCAAGGCAACAAGTTCTTTTAAATGAACCTCTTTTAGACAGATTATTTGCTCAAGCTTAATGTTCATGATTGAATTATTATGAAAAAAACAAAAAAAATAAAGCACCCTCATAAAACAGAGTACTTAGAGGTGATGGATGCTACAAACAGACCTCTATCGATTATGCCAAGGCTTGAAGTTCATCGCCAGGGCCTGTTCCACCGCTCGGTAATCGCCCTTGCATATGACAGCAATTACAGGCTCCTTTTGCAGAAAAGAACAAAAAATAGAACAATTTATCCTGGAAGGTGGGATTTATCAGCAACAGGTCACGCAGCCGTGGGAGAGTCAACCCTTGAATCCGCCATGAGAGAACTCAAGGAGGAAGTAGGGATAGTCCCTACAGCACTTAAACTGGTGACTGTCATCAATGGAAGCAGCAATACAAACTTTGAATTTATATACCTGTACAGCGCCGGCAGAAGAATCGGAGTTCCAATACCCAACCCTGAAGAGGTCGAAGACATAATATTTGTAAGTAAAGAAGATCTTGGATCAATGGTCAGAGAATTTCCGGATATCCTTACTCCCGGGCTGGTTTATTTGTGGGAGCGGGATTTTCTTTTTCCCAGGCTCTAAAAACTTCCCCTCACAGGCAACCTGATCCCTTGCATATTACAATTTTGCCATACAGACTGCTTGAGCCACTTTGATCCTAATTTATATATACCTGGCTGTATTTTTTCTCATTGGACAAAGTCATGCCCGCGCCCCTGACAACCGTAGTAAGGGGATCATCATCAACATGGACCTCGGTCTGAACATCTCTACCGATCAGTTTATCAAGACCTTTAAGCAAAGCTCCACCACCAGCCAAAAGAAGACCATTGTCAGCTATGTCGGATACAAGTTCTGGCGGTGTTTTTTCAAAAGCCCTTCTCACCGCCTGAACAATAGCATTTACAGGTTCGGAAATAGCCTCACGTATCTCACCATCACTTACCTGAACAAACTTTGGATTTCCATTTACAATGTTTTTCCCCATGACCTTGCAAGTCATGGTTTCTTCCATGGGATAAGCCGTTCCAATGGACATCTTGACTTTTTCAGCCATGTTTTCGCCAATGAGAAGCTGATACTGATCCTGCATATATCTTTGAATGGCGTCATTCATCTCATCTCCTGCAATACGTACAGACTCGGAATATGCCACAGCAGAAAGAGATATCACTGCCACTTCAGTAGTTCCCCCTCCAATATCCACAACAAGATTTCCCATAGGTTCTTCAATGGACATGCCCGCCCCAATAGCCGCACACATGGGTTCTTCCATGAGGCTGACCTCTCTTGCTCCTGATTGGAGACCGGATTCAATTACCGCCCTTTTTTCCACCTGGGTTATTCCTGTGGGAACGCAGATAACTATCCTCGGTTTGACCAGATTCATTCCTCGTATAACCTTTCTAATAAAAAAAGTAATCATGGCGTTGGTAACTTCAAAGTCAGCTATTACACCGTCTTTCATGGGCCTTACAGCAACTATTTTCTGAGGGGTTCTTCCTAAAAATTCCTTGGCTTCTCTGCCCACGGCAAGCACCTTTCCATCCCGGGAATCAAGAGCCACTACTGAAGGTTCATTAAGAACCAGACCGTCTTTAGGGGTGTATAAAAGGGTATTGGCAGTACCCAGGTCCATGGCAATATTTTTTCCCATAAAGCCGAACAATTTTTTAAAAAACATTTATGGCTCCACAAATTATATCCCGGGGCTGACTTACCAGCCCAGGATCAGGTTTCAGTTTGTATCCGATCTATAAAAAAAGGCTTTACAGCATGTTGAAAAAGTCCTTATCCAACAGGGTGTTCAAAAATTTCAAGTGCAAGGAGCAAAAAAAGTTCAAGGTCGAAGCGTATTTAAGATACGTAAGAGTTTGAACTTTTTGTAGCGACGCAGCAATTGGGAGATTTTCAACACCCTGTTTAGCTGTCTCGACTCTTAAGATAAAGATTCTCTAAAAAAAGGGCCAGATAATCACCAACCATCTGAACAAAAGCTCTCATTTCATCGTTGATATGGATAAGTTCAGGATCTGAAAGAATCAGAACACCTCTTGTTTTCTTGTGTACAACCAACGGCAGGCAGATAACAGACTTAGAATTCACTGATGAATATTCTTTACCAAAAAGAAACAGGTCTTTGGGGCCATCCTGCTCTCCGGAAAAAACCGGTGTTCCGTACTTAAAAACCCATCCTACCAGCCCTGAGTCCATATTGAATTTATGAACTGAAAAGTCTACCTGGGGTAAGCATTCAACATTTAACCCTTCAACAAAATATCCCTGCCCCACTTCATCCCTGGCAGCCATGAAACATTGTCTGAACCCGGTGGAGCTGGCGAGAATATCAAGAAGTTTCTCCAGAAAAATGCGCCACTTGGGATACTTGACTCTCAGGCTGTGAATCAAAGTCAAACATCTGTAATAATCCATGCTTTTGGCACTCATGTCAGCTTTACAGATACCTGATCTTACATCTTCTATAAGCTGGGCAAATTGATAAAGAATTTTCTGGTCCTTATCACTGAATGAATATGTTTTTTTACTGTCAATGCAC
>JBHEPK010000056.1:0-11140 GCA_046260325.1 Desulfonatronovibrio sp. | reverse complement strand
CTACAATACACCTGACCAGTTTGTAGTCAGCGGGACCATAAAAGCAGTGGAGGCTGTGGAAGTTTCTGTCAAGGAAGTTAAAGGAAGACTTTTCAGACTGCCTGTGAGCGGGGCTTTTCACAGTCCTTTAATGAATGAAGCTGCAAAAGAACTTTCCAGACTTATGGACATGATCCAATGGAAAACTCCCTTTTGTCATCTTTTTTTCAACTCCACAGCACAAACAGAAAATGACCCTGATAAAATCAGAAAAATAATGCAGAAACAGATGATCTCTCCTGTTTATTTTTTTCAGATTGTTCAGGATATGTACCAGCAGGGTGCCACCACATTTGTGGAAATTGGCCCCAAAGGTGTACTTTCCAGAATGATCCCCCAGATCCTTGGACCCGATAAAGTCCAGACCATAAATATCGGGTCACATGAAGAAGATCATAAACTGCAGAATGCTAACTTGTTTCCGGATGAAAACTAATGAACGCCAAAAAATACATTGAAGAAAAAATTTCTGTCAGTCTCAGCGAGATCGATCTCAGCTGGCCGGATAAAGCAACCATAGAACCACCAAGGGATAAAAAATTCGGTGATCTGGCCTGCAACGCGGCAATGATGCTCAGCAAACAAGCCGGACAAAATCCCAGACAGCTCGCCGAAACCATAAAAAAACTTGTCCTGGAAAAAAGTGAATCCTTAGAAAAGATTGATATCGCCGGGCCAGGTTTTTTAAATTTTACCTTCAAGCCTGAATTCTGGATAGATACGCTTAAAAATGTCCATCAGGAAAAGGATTCTTTTGGCTCATCATCTTTTGGTTCAGGACAAAAAGTACAGGTAGAATATGTTTCTGCCAATCCTACCGGCCCATTACATATCGGACATGGTCGAGGGGCTGCTGTGGGCGACTCTTTGACCAGAATCATGCGCTTTGCCGGATATGATGTATCAACAGAATATTATCTTAATGATGCTGGCAGGCAGATGAACGTTTTAGGCCAGTCCACCTGGGTCAGATACCAGAATCTATGCGGAATAGATGCTGCCCTTGAACAAGACCATTACCAGGGAGATTATCTTTCAGAAATTGCTGCTGAAATCTATTCCGAGCATAAAGATCAACTTTTGAAAATTGATCAAGACCAGGCTGTTTCCACTTGTCAGAAATACGCCATGGATAATATTCTCCAGGGAATAAAAAATGACCTCAATGATTTTCGAGTTGAACATCAGATATGGTTTTCAGAAAACAGCCTTATCATAGATAAAAAGGTTGAAGACACATTGACCTGGCTCCTGAAAAAAGGCCTTGCCTATGAAAAAGACGGAGCCCTATGGTTCAAAAGCACTGACTTTGGTGATGATAAAGACCGCGTCTTAAAAAAATCAGATGGTTTCCTGACTTACTTTGCTTCAGACATTGCCTACCATAAAAATAAATTTGACCGCGGTTTTGATCTTCTTGTGGATATCTGGGGAGCGGACCATCATGGTTATGTACCCAGGATGAAAGCTGCGGTTCAGGCCCTGGGCAAACCTGGGGACAGCCTGCAGGTCATTCTGGTCCAGCTGGTAAATCTTTTAAGGGAGGGTCAGCAGATTGCCATGTCCACAAGGGCTGGCAAGTTTGTAACCTTAAGTGATGTTGTAAGGGAAGTAGGCGCTGATGCCTGCAGGTTCATTTTTCTCAGCCGGAAAAGTGACAGTCATCTGGACTTTGACCTGGAAATTGTAAAACGAAAAACAATGGACAATCCTGTGTACTATGTTCAGTATGCCCATGCCAGAATATGCTCACTTTTTTCCAAAGCTGAAGAAATGGGTATTGAATATAAAGACATGACATCATCTGAAATTCAATGTCTGAATACTACAGAAGACCTCGAACTTATGAAAAAAATGGCGGAATTTCAAGATATTGTAATTTCTTCTGCCCAGAATCTCAGCCCTCATCACGTTTCTTATTATCTTATGGATCTGGCTGGACATCTGCACAGGTATTATACTGTTCACCGTGTTCTCACTGCTGATAACAACCAGTTGATCCAGGCCAGGATGTACCTTTTTAAAGCAGTGGCCCAGGTTATCACCAATGGGCTGGCTCTTCTCGGAGTAAGTGCACCAGAAAGAATGTGATCTACTATGGCAACTAAAAACAGAAAAAAAGCTGCAGCAAAAAAAACCAGCAAAAAATTCAAGATCGAGCTGGGCTTCACCAGGTTCATTTCAGTGTGTGCGCTTGTGATTCTGGCCATGATCTGGTCTTTCATTCTTGGTGTTTTTATCGGGCGTGGATACAATCCTCAAGATATAATTCCTGATATCTCCAGAATTATGCCTGAAACTAACCAGAAAACATCTGTTTCGCGCGTCCTTAAACCAGAAGAACTGGATTTCATGGACAGACTCAAGTCAGGCTCCACTGCCCAGCCCGCTCCTTCAAGACAGCAGGCTGCAGTAAAGTCCGCTCCTGAGCCTGTAGTTAAGACGCCGCCGAAACCCGCTCCTGCGCCAGCACCAGTCCCTGCAAAAGAAAAATTTACTTACACTTATCAGGTTGGTTCTTTTCAGACAATCGAGAGGGCCGGGGAACTGCAGGAAAAACTCATGAATGACGGTTTCAGGGCCAGCATTACAGACGCATTTATTGGTTCGGCACCATGGTATCGGGTCATTGTTGAATTCCAGAGTTCTGAACAGGAATCAAAATCCATGATCCGCAAGCTTGAAAAACACGGAATCAGTGAACCACTTTTGAAAAACAAGAGGCCTTCCTGATTTTTTAATGAAAAGCCTCACCAACAAAAAATCATTGACATACAGTTTTTTTTAGTCTTTATATTTTTGACTTTATTCGTACCGGATTTTTTTGTTCAAAAATTAAATTTAATATATATGCTATGGAGGAAGCTTTAATGTTTAAAGATACTTTTGTACCTTCCCGTGCCTTTTTCACCCGCGGCATAGGACGCCATAAAAATAAACTGCAGTCTTTTGAGCTTGCCCTGAGGGATGCTGGAATTGAAAAACAGAACTTAGTTTATGTATCAAGCATCTTTCCTCCCAACTGTGAAATGCTCAGCTTGGAACAAGGGGTCAAGGAACTTCTTCCCGGCCAGATTACTTTCTGTGTAATGGCCAGAAACGCAACCAATGAAAAAGGACGTCTGGTGGGGTCTGCAGTGGGAATGGCTTTTCCTGCATCCAAAAGTCAGTACGGATACATTTCCGAACATACAGCCTTTGGAGCTGATGAAAATGAAATCGGGGATTTTGCTGAGGACCTTGCATCTACCATGCTCGCCACGACTCTCGGCATAGATTTCGATCCTGAAAAGGACTATGACCAGAGACGCCAGATATATATGATGAGCGGACAGATTGTTGACTCTGCATCAGCTCCCTGTGTGACAACAGGCGTGGCAGGTCTTTGGACAACCACAATTTCAGCAGCTGTGTTTTTACCTTAAATGATATTATGTACAGCAACTTTTTAGATTTAGAAGAAAAAAATTCCAGTCTTTTTCCCGTCCATGTCTGGCCTGTTCCCTACCAGGGAACTGTCAGTTTCGGGGATGGAACCAAAAACGGACCAGAGGCAATCCTCAAGGCCAGCTACCAGATTGAACCTTTTGATCTGGAACTTGAAGCTGACATAAGTGAACTCTGCTCTTTCATAACTTTACCCTTTCAAAGAATAAATGTAGCAGGTCCTGACTATCTATACCAGGAAATGACTGAATTCCTGAAAAAATATGATCCTGCAGAGGATTTTTTTCTTACCCTTGGCGGTGAACATTCTGTATCTTTTCCACTTATTGACTTTTATGCCCGCCAGTACCCTGACCTTACTGTAATCCAGATTGATGCCCATGCAGATCTGCGAAAGGAATTTGAAGGAAGCCCCTATTCTCATGCCTGCGTTATGGGTAGAGCCTTTGACCTGGACGTTAAAACAGTCCAGATTGGAATCAGAAGTTTCTGCAGTGAAGAAGCCGAACTCATTAAAAAATCCAAGCAGCGGATTCTTCCTTTTTATGCATGGGATCTCCCTTCCCCGGCACAGACAGCTGAGAAGATCAGAAATTTTGTTGGAGATGGTCCAGTCTATATTACATTTGACGCTGATGGACTTGATCCTTCAATAATGCCTGGAACCGGCACTCCTGAACCAGGAGGCCTTTCATATTCATGGATTAAGGACTTATGGAAAAACCTGTGGCCTGGTCCAAAACTGACAGGCATGGATTTTTGCGAACTGGCCCCCATTCCATCCAATGTTGTTTCTGAATCTGTAGCAGTAAAATCAATCCTGAAAATTTTAACCACTTATTTTTCCAGTCTGCCAAAACGAGATAAATAGTTTCCATCAGGGAAGCCTTTCTTTCCGGATGAAAACTAAATAATTATTAACTAAGGTTGAATGCCGTGAAAAAAAAAGCTCCAGTCAGAACTATCAACTCCCTGCACAATCCTGAAGATATGGGTTTGAAACCCTTAGAATCACTTGATCCTGATAATATAAACGACTTTGACGAGCTCTTAAGTGCCATGGCCAAAACTTCATTCAGCGGGCGCAGCCTCGGTGAAGCCCTGGATGTAATGGAAGAGATGGTTACAGATCCTGACTGTTGTGTCGTTGGAACTTTTTCCGGGGCAATGACTGTCGCTAAGATGGGCACAACTCTGTGCAAGATGATTGATAAAGGATGGCTGAATATAGTTATATCCACAGGAGCCTTAATGGCCCACGGGTTTATTGAGTCCATAGGTCTTAAACATTACAAATATGAAAAAGAAGAGATGGATGACAATGAACTGTTCAAGCATGGCTTTAACAGGGTTTATGATACTCTGGAGCCTGAAATAAATTTTATCCAGGCCGAAGATATAATTCATAAAGTCATGCAGGGAATTAAAAAAGATCAGACCCTTTCTTCTGAAATGATTTGTCGGGAAACAGGAAAATATTTAACTGAAAACATCCCGGGTAAAGGAATTCTTAAAAGCGCCTATCAGAATGACGTCCCGGTTTATATCCCGGCATTTACTGATTCAGAACTTGCACTTGATATTGCCACGCATATATTAAGACAGAACAGCAAGGCCTTGGATAATGAGGATTTCTCATCCCTTCCCTATCCATTCAACCCTTTCCACGATCTCTTGAGTTACACACGCAGAATTACAAAATGTAAAAAAATCGGGATTTTTACCATTGGTGGAGGAGTACCGAGAAATTGGGCTCAACAGGTTGGACCTTTCCTGGAGATTGCTAATCAGAGATTAGAAGATATAGATCTTCCCCTCAAAAGATTTCAATATGGAGTGCGAATCTGCCCTGAACCGGTTCATTGGGGAGGTCTTTCTGGATGTACATATCAGGAGGGTATTTCCTGGGGCAAGTTTGTTCCCAAAAGTCAGGGAGGAAGATACGCAGAAATTTACTCTGATGCCACCATTGCCTGGCCAATCCTTATTAAGGGACTGCAGCAGAGGTTGGCTAAGAAAAAATCAACATAGCAGGCTGTTGAAAATCTCCCAATTGCTGCGTTGCTACAAAAAGTTCAAACTTTTACGTATGTTTAAATACGCTGCAACCTTGAACTTTTTTTGCTCCTTGCACTTGGAATTTTTGAACAGCCTGCATGATAGGGACTTGAACACGCTCACAGGCTGGATTTTTTCAGGAATTATGCTCATTAAGCCACTGCACAGCCAATTGAAAATCAAGACTTCCGCTGTATATTGCCCTGCCCGTAATAGCCCCTGCAAGACCTTTTTCACATAATGGATATATCTGCTGAATATCTTCTATGACTGAAACACCGCCAGCTGCTATCACCGGCTTTGATGTCAGTTTGAGCATATTTTCCAGGGCCTCTATATTCACACCGCTTTGCATGCCATCTCTGGAAATATCTGTATAAACAAAAAATGAAGCTCCAAAATTCTCCAGCACAGGAACAACATCTTCTACACTTAAACCTGTGTCTGCCACCCAGCCCCTGGACTTGAGCTTTCCATCCCTTGCATCAAGAGATACACCCAGCTTGTCAGGAAATTCCTGGCACATATCAGCAAAAAGGCTTTTATCTTCGAGAGCCAATGTTCCAATAATAAGCCTTTCAACACCGGCACTTAGATAAGCCGAAGCTGTATCAAAATCCCTGATACCCCCGCCAAGCTGAACAGGAATATTTACTCTGGTACAGATTTCCCTGATTAGATCACGGTTTACCGGCTCCCCGGAAAAAGCTCCGTCAAGATCGACTATATGCAGCCATTTGGCACCGAACCTTTCCCAATGTTCCGCCATGGCAACTGGATCAGGAGAAAACACCGTAACTTCGTTTTCTAACCCCTGTCTGAGCCGGACACATTGTCCTCCTTTAATATCAATGGCAGGAAATAAAATCATAATCCCAACTCCCTTATACCTTGTTCCAATCCTTCCTTAGATAGTTCACGTGCCGAAACCCATTTGGCACCCCTTTGAAAAAAACGGCCCGCACCAAGAAGATTCTCTGTTAAGGACTGCTGTCTTTCGTCAAAAAGAAATCTTTTTAGAATGAGCTCTTTTACATCAATAAGATTTAATTCCAGGATAACCTTTGCCGGCTCATCAACTCCCCATTCTCCACCGACCCTTTCTCTCCAGTCAAAAATAAAAGGGACCAGGATATAATCAGCAGGTACACATTTGCCCACCTGCAGCCAATATTGAAAAGCTGAGCCCGGGGTTGTACCATGAGATGTCACTGCCTGACACTGTTCAACAAGTTCAGCCGGGACAATGGCATGCCTGCTGTCAGACAAAGCTGAAGCAAGATCACTGTCAAGATTCTGAATAATTTCCTGATTTATCTCTTTTTTTCCCAGAACAATATGATTATTAATCATCTGCCATCTATGTACTGGCTGAGAAAAATGAGCCACTGCCACCACTGCTTTTGCCGGCATTTCAGGGGCTGGCTTTTTGGGAGCGCAGGACATAATCAAAAAAACTGCAAACAGTGAACCAATTAACAGAACACCTTTTTTCATATCAATCCAATGATCCTTTTGTACTTAATACATGATCCCTGCCAAAAGTTACAGCCTGCTTCAAAGCAAGTCCTGACGCCTTAAAGGCCGCCTCAAGCAGATGGTGGGAATTGCTGCCGTAACAGTAACTTACATGCAGATTGAGCTTAGCATTGAAAGCAAAGGATTTAAAAAACTCCCGCCATAAATCCTTTTCCTCTCCAGCAACCACAGGGGATAATAGTTCATCTCCCATATAGACAAGATACGGCCTTCCTGAGATATCAACAACAGCTTCAGACAGGGCTTCATCCATGGGGACTTTTGCAAAACCCACTCTGTTAATTCCTTTACGATCTCCCAGGGCTTCTGCAAAAGCCTGTCCGAGACATATCCCGATATCTTCAAGACTGTGGTGGGCGTCCACCACAAGATCTCCCTGACATTTTATCTTCAGCCCGAACCCAGCCCAGTGACTTAATAGAATAAGCATATGGTCGGCAAAACCAAAACCGGTATTGATCTCATTTTCAGCCTTGTTTTCATCTAAGCTCAGTTCAAGGACAATATCTGTTTCTAATGTCTTTCGTTTAATTACAGAATGTCGCATACTAATCTCCAGCTATATTACTGCTTAACAGGCTGTTAACAGCGTGTTGAAAAAGTCATTATTAGTCAGTCTGTTTAAAAATTCCAAGTGTAAGGAGCAAAAAAAGTTCAAAGTCGCGGTGTATTTATGATACGTAAGAGTTTGAGCTTTTTGCAGCGACGCAGCAATTGGAAGATTTTCAACAGACTGGTAACCCTTTGAACCAGGATGCTGAGATGAAAAAAACCGAGATTATTTCCAAAGATGTCATTCAGAAAAGAATAAAGGAAATGGGAAATGAGATTTCCCGTGATTTCCAGGACAAACCCCTTATTACGGTTTGCGTGCTTAAAGGCGCTTTTATTTTTTATGCCGATCTCATCAGATCTCTGTCCATGGATCCGGAAATGGATTTTGTACGTATGTCCAGTTATGGCCAGCAAACTTATTCGTCCGGGAAAGTACATTTTTCCAAAGACATGGAACTATCCATCAAGGACAAACACGTTATTATTGTTGAAGACATTGTGGATACAGGAAAGTCTATATCCTATCTGAGCCGTGTACTGGAAGCCAGAGGCCCCCTTTCAATAAAAATATGCGCTCTTATTGACAAACATGAGAGAAGAGAAGTCCCGGTAAAAGTAGACTATGCCGGTTTTGTCTTGCAAAAGGGGTTTATTGTGGGTTACGGTCTTGATTATGCGGAAAAATACAGAAATCTGTCCGGCATCTACGAACTGACTCCAGAGGAATAATACACCGGACATTCAACCGGAGATTTGCCATGATAGTCCAATGCCCCAATTGCAGTACCAAATACAACTTTGATGAATCCAAATTCAAAGACGAAGTTAAGGTACGCTGCACCAAATGCGAACATGTCTTTAAGCTTTCAACGCTTAATGATGATGACGACGACTTTTTTGATGATTTTTCCCTTGGAGATAAAAAAGACTCTGCTCCGAAAAATGCGCCTGAAGAACCCCAATGGGACCCTGATGACATGAACGTGGATATTGCTCCGTCTTCTGATCCGGAAGGAGACCGACGCAAAAAAATCAGGGCCATCGCCATAGGTCTTACTGCCTTAGTTTCCCTCATTCTTATTGTTGTTTTTGTAGTCCCCAATATGGGCAATAATTTGGATATTCCTTTTATAACCCCCGAACAGGAAGATGAGGATGAACCCAAGCAGACTGAATTTACAGAAGAAGACGTTAAAGACATCACCTTAGATAATATCCGCCAGTACTTTGTAAGCAATGACAAGATCGGACAATTATTCGTCATAGAAGGACAGGCAGTTAACAACTTTGAACAGCCCAAGTCCATGATCAAACTCAGGGCGTCACTTTATGATGCCTCAGGCAACGTCATAATTGAAAAAGACTTCCTCTGCGGAAATGTAGCTTCACTCTTTCAGCTTCAGGTATCTTCAGAAGAGGAACTGGAATCAACGCTTGAGGCCCGTCTGGGCATCCTCACCACTAACAAGCATGTTGATCCGGGAAGCCATACCCCATTTATGGCTGTATTTTACAATCCCCCTGAAGAAGTTCAGGAGTTTGGACTTGAAGTTATTGAAGCCCATGATCCGGTTTAACTTCCTATGAAATCCAAAACCACCTATGTCTGTACCTTCTGCAATGCCCAGACTCCGCGCTGGCAGGGGCAATGTCCCAAGTGTGGAGAATGGAACAGCCTTGAATTGCGAAAACTGGAACAAAAGATTTCCCAACAGGCTGATCCGGAAAATATTCCTCAGGATATAAAAAAAGTAAGTACCAAGTCAGCTGAATTCCTGCCAACAGAAATGCCGGAACTTGATGAACTTCTTGGCGGAGGTATTGTTCCCGGCTCAGTCATTCTTCTTGGTGGAGAACCAGGAATCGGCAAGTCCACCTTTTTGCTCCAGCTATGTTCAGCCATTGCCAGAAATGCCCAGGGGTCTTTATACGTAAGCGGAGAAGAATCCCTTTCCCAGATCAGATCCAGGGCCCACCGGCTTGATCTTTTAGACAGCGGAATAATGGCCATTTCAACCAATTCCTTAGAAGATATCCTTGGGGCTTTTGACTCTAAAGATAAGTCTGATTTAATTATTGTAGATTCAGTGCAGACCATAAGCAGCAACGCCCTGGACTCCATTCCTGGAACTCCGTCTCAGATTAGAACCGTATCCTCGCGCCTTATTCAAAAGGCTAAAGAAACAGACACCTGCGTTATCCTGGCGGGACATGTTACCAAAGACGGACAAATTGCCGGGCCCAAGCTGTTGGAACATATGGTTGATACTGTTCTCTACCTTGAAGGAGACAAAGAACATCTGTTCAGGATTTTAAGGGTGGTCAAAAACAGGTTTGGCCCGGCCAATGAGCTGGTTATCTTCGAAATGAGCAGCAATGGTTTAAACATTGTCAAAGACCCTTCCACTTTTTTCCTTCAGGCCAGAGATCCTGAACTCAGCGGATCTGCTATTGTCATGGCTGTTGACGGCCAGAAGCCTTTTGCTGTGGAAGTCCAGGCCCTGGCAAGTTCCAGTTTTCTATCCATACCGAGACGGACTGCTCTGGGCTTTGACCTTAACCGTCTTCATCTACTCCTCGCGGTCATTGAAAAAAAGCTGCGGGTAAACATGGCTCAATCTGACATTTACACCAAAATCGGAGGGGGACTGAGGCTGACTGATCCGGGCTTGGACCTCGGTCTGGTGGCTGCGGCTCTTTCTTCTTTTAAGAACATCAGTCTGCCAGAAAGGTCTGTTTTCTGGGGAGAAGTGGATTTAAACGGTCAGATAAGACCTGTGCTTGGTCATGACCTCAGAATGAAGCAGGCCCGGAATCTGGGATATAAGCCAATCATATGTCCCAGATCAGGCTCAGGAGATATCGGGCTTGGAACCATCATGGATCTGCAGAATATGCTTTTCAGCTGAATTTTTAGATACTGTTAGATTCTTTTCTTCTTCTTAAGCCAGGCTAGAAGTCGGGGTTCATATCCCTGATTTTTGGGATGATAAAATCTTTTCTCCTTAAGCTCTCCAGGCAGATAATCCTGAGCTATCCATGATTCAGGATAAGCGTGAGGATACTTATATCCCTGCCCGTATCCCCATTCCTTATGCAGGCTTGTAGATGGATTTCTTAAATGCAGAGGAACCGGCTTTGTCCCGTTTAAGCGGATTTCTTTCTGTGCTGTCAGGTATGCAGCATATGTGGAATTGGACTTGGGAGCCAGGGCCAGATAAACAACTGTCTCAGCCAAAGGAATAAACCCTTCAGGCATACCCACAAATTCCACCGCATGCTGACATGATACTGCCATGGGCAGGGCCATGGGTTCAGCCAGCCCAACATCTTCCGAAGCGGAAAGAATAAGTCTTCGACAGACGAATTTGGGATCCTCACCTGATTCCAACAGACAGGCCAGATAGTAAAGTGCTGCGTCAGGATCACTGCCCCTGATGGATTTGATAAGTGCTGATGCCAGCTCATAATGGGAATCGCCCTCCCTGTCTCCCCGGATAAC
>JBHEPK010000055.1:10036-11157 GCA_046260325.1 Desulfonatronovibrio sp. | reverse complement strand
AAATTCCAAGTGCAAGGAGCAAAAAAAGTTTAAGGTTGAAGAGTATTTAGCATACGTAAAAGTTTAAACTTTTTGTAGCGACGCAGCAATTGGGAGATTTTCAACAGTCTGTAAGGTTAACCATTGATCAAGGGATTGCGCGGCCTTGAGCCCACTATACACTGCTGAACCAACTTTGCTTGGGCCGGTCAAAGCATCACCTGCAACAAATACCGAATCAATGCTGGTCATCTGCAACCATCGCACCTGACCTTTGCGAACATTCTCCAAACCCAGATCATGGGCAAAAGGGGGAGTAGCAATTTCCCCAATGGCCCCAACCACAATATCAACCTCAAGCTTAAACAGTTCTCCGTCACAAACCAGAGGCCTGCACCTGCCTGAAGCATCAGGCTCGGTAAGTCTGCACCTCGCAAGCTCAATACTCTGAACCCTGTGTTCTCCAGTTATGCGAACAGGCGATACAAGTTCATGACAAACTGCTCCGTTTTTTTCCAGAATGCTTACTTCGAGAGTCCCGCAAGGTGCTTCATTTCGTGTTCTTCGATAAATCAGATACACTTTTTCTGCACCCTGAGACAGGGCCAGATGAATCGCATCCACAGCAGTAAACCCTGCTCCGATGACTGCAATTTTTTTTCCCTTAATCTCCGGAGCTTTTTCTTGGGAAATATTATATCTTGCAGCACGCACCGGAAATAGGAATTCCAGTCCTGAATATACTCCGGGCAAATCAGCTCCAGGGATATTCAGCCTTCTTGACTTCCATGTACCTGTAGATATCAGGACAGCATCATTATCTTCCACTCTTCCGCCAAGGCTTTTGTATGTTAATGCAAACTGATCCCCTGCTTCCTGATGCATGGGCTCTGAACCACAAATCTTTGTACATAGCTTGAATTCAACTCCGTAGTCAGTTTGGAGTTTTTCAACAGCTTCCTCAATATTAACATCCGGAATCCTGTGTCCGGGAATACCGAAAATCATTAGCCCTCCTGCTTTGGGAAGTTTATCATAAACTTCAACCTTGTAACCCATACAGGCAAGATAACCTGTTGCGGCAAGCCCGGAAGGTCCGGCTCCAATAATGGCTACCTTACGTCCGTTTTTTGGAGGAGGAG
>JBHEPK010000055.1:306-10026 GCA_046260325.1 Desulfonatronovibrio sp. | reverse complement strand
GATTAAAAACCGTGGGGAAAAATTCACAAAAAAAAGGCCCCGCCGTAAGCGGAGCCTTTTTATAATTATTATGAAACAGTAAGTTATTCACCAAGTCCCTTTCGACCTATCTGTCTGGCATAAGCAAGGGCAACTGTACGATAAACAAGGTGAGCCAGCTTGGACCATGGCAGATATGCAAAGAGCATAAATACACTCACGAGGTGCAGATAATAGACAATGTAAGCAGGTGCTGCAGCATCTGCAAGTCTGAAGACCTGAGCCAGCATACCGGTCACAGCAACAAACCATATTACGCCGATAATATACCAGTCATAATATGAGTTAATAGTTTTCTTGGGATCAGCATTAAGTCTGTTTCTGGTCATAAGAACCAGTCCAGCAATCAAGGCTATGGCACCGCCATTGGCCAGAATTTTAACCGGATTCCACAATGATAGAGGCGTAGTCATGCCAAAGCCAAAGAGCTTGTTGGTCCAGTAAAACACAGCAATTGTTCCTGTTACCACTGCCAAGGCTATAAACCCGTAGAATATAAGCAAATGGCCAGGATATCTGTCTTTGTTGGATTCACAGTCTTTAAACTTGCGGTGACTGATTATTTCATCTTTTACCACATCAATGAGTGACTTGAAAAAGGTAGGAGAATCTTCCTTGGGCTCAAGTCCATTGGCTTTGAATGACGAAAGCATACTCTTTATAGACGTGGCAAAAGTAAATATAACAAACAATACTGTTAGAATAAACAGAGGATCAATTGTCTGCAGAGTTGGATAAACCTTGGCAAATATAATCTCACCGTCAGGAATTGTCAGACCTGTGGTCAACGCCCATAGAATAAGAAAAATTACCGCTGGTATACCGAAAAGTATCGGCAGATACTTAGCTGAACTCATCCATTCACCAATAATGGCAGGCTTGGCCAATGACTTATAAGCCATATTCCTGAGAGCTGCCAGAAGGTCTCCGGGCTTGGCGCCTCGTGGACAATTATCTGAACATTCTCCGCAATTATGACACAGCCAGATATCAATATCATTGACCAGCTTGTCTTTAAGACCCCATTGTGCCCAGATCATTTCTTTTCTGGGAAAGGGTGCTTCCTCAGGAGAAAGTGGACAGATTACACTGCATGTGGCGCATTGATAGCATTTCTTGAGAGACTCGCCACCAGCTGCCTGCATCTCCCTTATAAATTGAACATTCGGTTCGATTCGTGTTGACATCTATTAACCTCCTAGAAGCCCTTGTATGGATTTGGTCCGTAGCCTTCAATTTCTTCAATGAAATCATCAATTATCTGAGGAATCTTATCATATTCATCAATGGCTATCTGCTTCTGCTGAACTCTTTCAGCCTCAACCTGGAGTCTTTCCAGAGTTTCACCGATGTTATCCATCCGCTTGTTGCAGAGCTCACTGCCTTTGACAAAATGGCACTGATAATCATCACCGTATTTACAACCTAAGAGCAATACTCCATCCATTCCTTTACTCATGGACTCAGCAATCCACTGGGTATTTACTGAACCAAGGCATCTGACGGGAATAAAGCGAACATATGATGACCATTTCTTCTTGCGCATAGCTGCCATATCCAGAGCTGGATATGCATCGTTTTCACAAGCCAGGACCAGAATTCGGTAACCGCCTTCTTCCTCATCTTCAGGGACCTGAATAGATGCAATCATTTCATTGAGCATGGATACACTGTAATTATCAAATGAGATTACCCGTTCCGGGCATGCTCCCATGCAAGTTCCGCATCGACGGCATCTTGTGGTATTTGGTTCTGGTGTACCCTTTTCATCATCATCCAGAGCTCCAAAGGGGCACTCTTCTGTACATCTTTTACACTGTGTACAGCGCACCATATTGAATTTGGGATAGGTCGGGTCTCCAGATCTGGGATGAACTGAAACACCTCTGTTAATGGACTCAAGGCATTGAATTGCTTTTAGGGCTGCTCCAGCAGCATCATCTTTGGCAGTTCCCATGGACATGGGCTGACGGACGCAACCGGCTGCATAGATTCCTGTTCTTCTGGTTTCATATGGAAAGCAGATATAGTTTGAATCAGCAAATCCATCAAAAAGATCCAGATCAGGTATCTGTTCGCCCAGACGATATCCGAGCTTGAGCACGGGTTCGTCGGCAATGGTTGGAACCATTCCTGTGGCAAGAACCAGAAGGTCTACTTCAACCTCAAAGTCTTCACCAAGAAGGGTATCAGTTACCTTAACAATAACTTTTCCGTTTTCACCTTCAGATACTTCCTGAATTTCTGATTTTGTCAGAAAAATTCCTGGATCATCCTGTGCTGCCCGGTAGTAGTTTTCAAACATGCCAGGAGTACGCATGTCTTTGTAAAATATATATGCCTTGGCATCATCATTTTGTTCACGCACATAGCCTGCCTGCTTTAATGATCCCATACAGCAGACAGATGAGCAGTATGAAAGATGTTCAGGATCTCTTTGCCCGGCACATTGAATAAATGCAGCGCTTTCCACTGGCTGACCATCTGAGGGTCTTGTAAGCTTCCCTTCTTTGGCCATGGTCTCAAGCTCAATATTTGTCACTACATTTTTAATTTTTCCATAGCCAAGATTGTCAAGCTTGGATGCATCGTAAGGCTTCCAGCCAGTGGCTAAAACAACTGAACCAATTTTAAGTTCCTGCTCTTCATCACCCTGCTTGATTGTTACTCTATACTTACCAGGTGCACCATTAATTTTCTCAATAGCTGTCCCGGTCAGAATTTTAATCTTGTCATTTGCTTCTACAGAAGAAATCAGTTCATTGATTGTTGGGGCTTCTGCCTCATGGTAAGGACTTTTGGTCGGGGTCTGTTTGTACATTTTCGAAGCAAATCCGCCCAAAGAGCTTTCCTTTTCTACGAGAACAACATCATAACCTGTATCTGCAGCATTAAGAGCAGAGGTCAGACCGGTAAAACCGCCTCCAAGAACCATGATGGTCTTATTAAGATCCATGGGTTCGGCTTCGGGCTTATTGGTTCTTTCCAGCTTGGCTATGCTCATCTTTATATAGTCTCTTACCATCATGGTAAGAGGATCAGACATTTCATCATCTTCTGGTTCAGGAAGTTCTGGATCTTGATATGACCAAACAGCCAACTCTCGGATATTAGCGCGGTCAACAACAACATCATCTCCAAAATTGAAAACATCCCACATTACTCTCGGTGAACAGGCTGCTACGCAAACCCTGTTAACACCTTCAGCTTCGATATCTTTCTGCACTTGTGCGAGACCTTCTTTTCCACACAGAAAAGGGACTTGTTTGAGAACAGCCGGAGAACTTTCTTCGTCAATGTACTCCGTTACCTTCTCCATATTAACATTCTCTCCGATATCGCAACCGGTGCAAATATATACTCCAACCTTCATGTCAGCCATTATGACTTACCTCCTAACCGTTTGTATAGCTTTAAGGGCCGCGCCGGTAGCAGTTTCAGCCGATGTCATTACATCCAACGGCATCTTGGCGCATCCAACAGCGAAAATTCCCTTATCTTCACCGCCGGTGATAAATCCTTCTTCATCCTTGGGCACTTCAAGGGCCAGTCCATTCACAGCAATGGAAGGCTGCATTCCTGTAGCCAGCACTACCATATTGAACTTCTCTTCCTTCTTCACTCCGCCCATAATATCTTCTGCAGTAACGATCACATCACCAGTAGCAGAATCTTCTTCAATTTTGGCGACCTTGCCCTTAACCATCAGTACTTTTTCATCCTGCTGAATTTTATTCAGGAACTTTTCATAACGTCCCGGAGCGCGTAGATCAATGTAGTAAATTACTACTTCTGCATCTGGATATTGCTCCCTGATATATGTACAGTGCTTGAGAGATGCCATACAGCAGATATAAGAACAGTAATCCAGGTGGTTCTGATCTCTTGATCCGGCGCATTGAACAAAAGCAATACGCTTGGGCTCTTCTCCATCAGAGGGTCGCTGGATTTTTCCGGTTGTTGGTCCAGCTGGTGCAGCCAGCCTTTCCATCTGCATATTTGTAATTACATTGGATATCTGTCCTGCGCCAAGGTGGGTCAATTTGCTTACATCGTATGGTTCCCATCCTGTTGCAACAACAATGGAGCCTACACTGATTGTAATTTCCTTTTCTTTTTCTTCCAGATCAATGGCTTGATATTCACAGGCTTCTACGCATTTGGCACATGATGATCCTTCACAAACCTGATCATCAATCACATAACGCATGGGAAATGACATTAGATGCGGTCTGTAGATCGCTTTTGTCTTCCCGAGATCAAAATCGTATGCGCTGTCTCTTTCCACTGGACAGACTTCAATGCATTTATCACAGGCTGTACAGTTGTTGTTAACGTAGCGTGGTTTGATTTTAATCTTGACATCATAGTTGCCCGGACCACCGGAAACTGAAACCACTTCAGATAGAGTAAAGTGCTTAACTTTAGGATTATTCTTAATCCTCTGAAAATTTATTTCCAGTCCACAACTGGGAGGACACAATTTTGGAAAATAATGTTTAAGTTGCGCCACACGTCCTCCAAGATATGGCATCTTTTCCACAATGAACACCTCGTGGCCCACTTCCGCGGCTTCCAAGGCGGCTGTAAGGCCGCTGAATCCACCGCCAATTACCAGAATACTACTATTGGACATTCTAAATCCTCCCTAATTATTTGCCTTATCTTACAAAAATGGCCTAAGGCCAAACTAAAACTTAAACATCTCTGTTCAGCTCGGACTTAGACCATAAAAAAGGCTGCGGGCACAAGTGCCCGCAGCCTTCAATTTGCTGTTTAGTCCGGAATGATCTGGTAGTAAGGCTTCTTAAAGAAGTCTGTTTTCTTCTCAGCCGGATTGTATTTGGAGTTAGTAAAGCACTTCCATTCCTTGTCATTAAGATCCAGATAGTCGGCGCGATAGTAGAAACCGGGATACCTGGATTCTTTGCGGAACTTAATGTGCAGAACATGCAGACGTACTGTCCACAGACGATGGTAGTTTTCCCATGCGCGGAGCAGTTCGTGCATATCACGAGCACAAAGCTTCTTGGAGTCTTCTTCAAGCAGGTCGAGGTGCTTTTCGCAGACTTCAAGCAGAGTTTCAGAAGTGGTGTAGTAAGTTGAACATCCACCGCCATACTCATCTGTGTACTTCATCAGACGCATCATGAAGTTCTTAGGAGTAATGTACTTTTCGTTAATATCAGGGGCTGTAGATTGACCTACATTTTCCTGATAGATGTACCAGGGCTGATAGATTTCTTTGGCCAGGTCTTTAGGATCTTCTGCAAGTTCTGGCTTGAAATCTTTGTGGTCAACACACCAGCGAACCATCTGCTTTCCAGCCATACGGCCTTCAGCGTGTGAACCCGAAGAGAACTTATGTCCTGATGCACCAACACCGTCAGCACATGTCCACAGACCATTGACAGTTGTCATACGGTTGTAGATTTTGCCGTTATCAGCTTTGATCTTATAATCATCTGGTACCCAGTCTTCGTCTGGTCCGGAAACCCAGATGCCGCAGCAACCTGAGTGTGAACCAAGCAGATAAGGCTCTGTAGGCATAATTTCAGATCCAACCTTTTCAGGCTCGATATCCATACATGCCCAGAGGTTGGCCTGACCAACGCACATGTCAAGAAAGTCTTCCCAAGCTTCAGACTCAAGGTGCTTCTGCTCTTTTTTGCTAAGTTCCTTGAATGTATTCTGCAGAGCGGTAGCAGTATCCATATAGATAGGACCGCGACCTTCTTTCATCTCTTTCATCATCATATGGTTACGCAGGCAAGTTGGAATAATCTGACCCTTGGCATAGCCCTGAGCCTCATAATCCTTAAGCATATCGCGGTTGGTTACGCAATAATCTTCGCCCTGAGCGTTGGTTGCCTTAGCTTTGAAAAGCAGGAACCATGCTCCAACTGGTCCATAACCGTCTTTAAAACGGGCAGGTACGAACCTGTTTTCCATCATGGTCATTTCAGCACCGACCTGAGCACACATGGTGTATGTAGAACCAGCGTTCCATACAGGATACCATGCACGACCAAGACCTTCACCAGTTGACCTTGGGCGGTAAACGTTAACCGCACCACCGCAGGCTACCAGCATGGCGTTACATTTAATAACATATACTTTATTTTCACGAGTTGAGAATCCAACTGCGCCAGCAACACGGTTAGGCTCATTCTTATCAAGCAGCAGCCTGACTATGAACAGACGCTCAATGTAGTTGTCCTGACCAATGGCGTTCTTAGCGGCTTCAGCAACGATTACCTTGTAAGATTCACCGTTAATCATCATCTGCCAGCGTCCTGAACGTACAGGAGTAGCGCCGGTTCTCAGTGAAAGGCCTTTTTTCTTGGCCTGAGCACCGTCAAGATTCTTGCCGTTTTCATCTTTAACCCAGCAGGGAAGTCCCCACTCTTCAAACAAATGAACTGAATCATCAACGTGACGACCAAGATCAAAGATCAAATCTTCACGAACGATTCCCATGAGGTCAGTACGAACCATGCGTACATAATCATCAGAGTCATTTTCGCCGATATATGTGTTAATAGCTGACAGTCCCTGTGCAACAGCACCGGAGCGCTCGAGAGCAGCCTTATCAACCATAAGATAACTGAGGTTATGTGGATCTGCCCATTTTTTTATTTCAAATGCTGCTCCACAACAACCCATACCGCCACCGACCATGAGAATGTCTTTTTCAAGTTCTACAACTTCTGGCTCGGCAAGGGGTATACCGATGTTTTGTCCTTTAGATGGAATTACTGGCATAAAAATACCTCCTTAAAATTTTGTATTTAGCTTCAGCTAAAATTATCTGTTTCCAAGATCGCAAGAGGGCTCAAACCAGCACTGAGTGAACTCAGGCTGATCAACATCGAATTTCTTGCCAAGAACTTCTTTGGGTTTTGCAAGTTCTTTCTCGGTGAACAGAAGTTCATCTTCGAGGTTTCCGGGTTCAGGCTTACCCTCGTAAGGCTTGATAGAGCCTTCTTCAGTAGTCCTGATGGGGAACTTGAAGCGCTTGATGTTACCATTACGGAACTGAACAGTCCACATAATGTCAGATCCACTGCGCATGGGGATGGATGTTCCACCCATGGGTGCAAAGTCACCATAAGGACGTGCTCCAATTGCGCCCTGGGGGCAGATTTTTACACATGAATAGCACTCCCAGCAAGCTTCTGGCTCCTGGTTGTATGCTTTCATTTCCTCGGGATCGAGGATCATCAGGTCGTTAGGGCAGATGTACATGCATGCTGTCTTTTCTCCGCCCTTACAGCCGTCGCACTTTTCCGGATTTACATAGGTTGGCATAATGTTCCTCCTAATTGTAGGTTTTTGTATACCATTGCCATGCCCTTTATCGGGCACTTGATTGACGGTCACGGATACATTTCCGAGCGTCTTTCTCAACAAAGCCGTTAAAGGCAGTTAAGATAGTAATTTTTTATATAACTGCGTTCAAATTTCTTTGTCAAGAAAAAACAAAAAACCAGGCTCGGACACAAGTCCGAGCCTGATAAAATCTATAACAAAACTACTTCATATCATCGCCGGAAGCGGCTTTCTGCATTTTAACCTCAACCTTCTCGGTCAGGCCGGCATAGTATGCACGCAGAATGTCCAGAACTTCTTCACGGCCGAAATGATCTACAACTGGCTGGCCTTCGGAAAGAGCCTTGCGCAGCTTGGTACCACTCAGAATAACCCTGTCATCCTTGCCGTGAGGGCAGGTCTTCATGGAAGCCATACCGTCACACTTAAAGCAGTAGAATGTCCAGTCTATCTTCATGGGCTCACAAAGCAGAGCCTTTCCTGGCTCAGCTTTGGCACGTTCTTCTTCTGTAGCATAAGGAATGCGGTCAAAGATTTCCTGAGCCTCAAACAGAGTATAGAAATCGCCCACACCAGCGTGGTCACGACCGATAATCATGTGTGAAATTCCGAAGTTCTGACGGAATGTGGCATGAAGCAGTGCTTCCCTTGGACCTGCATAGCGCATGTCCAGAGGATATCCGGCCTGAAGAACAAAGTCTTTTACAAAGTACCCGTCAATGAGGGTTTCAATGCATTCCAGACGAACGTCTGCAGGAATATCACCGGGCTTCAAATTACCAATGAGAGAGTGAATGAGCACGCCATCACAAACATCAGCAGCAATCTTGGCAAGATGTTCGTGGGATCTGTGCATGGGATTTCTAAGCTGAAGAGCTGCAATCTTGGACCATCCGCGATCTTCGAAAGCCTTCCTGGTATCTGCGGGACGCATATAAGAACCGCGGTATTTGGGATTTGTAGGATAGTCGCCTTCGGACAGAACTTTGACAGGACCGGAAAGGCAGAATTCTTTTCTCTGCATGACCTTCTGAACACCGACATGGTCTTCAAGAGCTGTCTTGAGAAAATCTCCCTGAGAATCTTCTCCATTGCCCTTATATACCATTTCAGCTTCCCACTTCTTATCATCTTCACTCATGGCATACTTGGTTTCCACTTTCATAGTGGCATAAATTTCACCTTCGCACTCCAGAGTGATTTCATCGCCCTCATTTATAGCGCCTGCTTCGTCTTTAGAAACAGAAAGCATTACCGGAACTGGCCAGAATGTACCGTCAGCAAGTGTAAACTTCTCACAAACTGACTTCCAGTCTTCTTTGCCCATAAAGCCGGTCAAAGGACTGAAACCGCCAATCCCCATCATAATAAGATCTCCCTTTTCCTGGGGATGAATCTCAATTTTTTTAAGACCCTGGGCCTTTTTCAGCTCAGCATCTTTTTCTGCACCCTGCAAAAGGCATTCAGTGAGACCTTTGCCTCCATGTGGTGGTACGAGTTTAGACATTGTAAAACCTCCTTAAATTGTTTCTTTAGAGTCAACTAACTTGTGAATTAATGAACATAGTAATGACAACCTATGAAAGTTGCAAGAATTATTTAGCCAATTTTTTCGAAAAACATATATAAATAATGTTCAGAGAGGAAATCAAAATACAGACATTCATCCTTTTATTGAACTTAACCTATTGAAATAAATAGCTATGTTTCCTGCATTGGATAAATTAATTATTTATATATTGAATCAAAAAAAAAGGCAACCAGTTTTTAAAAAATTTGTTTAAGTAGCAAATTTTCTCAATTTTTTATGTGGGTTCAGGTACATATAGACCCACTCTTAAATTTATACTGAATGCATATGAACTGTTTTTTTAAAATTTCTGGCAGAATACTTAAATACCAGAGTAGAGTTAGTTATATAAATCACAAACACAGACCTCTTCATTTTAGTTTTCATCCGGTATTTTCAACATTCCGGAAAGAAAGACTTTCGGGATGGAAATTACTTATCAGCACACTCTAAGAAAACACCAAATCTGAATAATAATTCCCCAACAATAAGCATTTTTCTATTGATTTTTTAAACCAAAGAACATATTCATCCTTGAGAAAAAAATAACAAAAAACAGACCTAAATACTCACCAGGAGGAAATTATTAATGACTGCCAATCATGACAAAATTAATTTAACAAAACTTGGGTTCCTGTTGTTCGGACTCATAGTTTTTGTAGTGGTCTATTACTCACCCCCCTGGCCTGATGCTGTTGATCCCATGGGCCAGGCATTCTCGCTTTCACCCCAGGGAAAAGCAGCCGTCGCCCTTTTTCTTATGGCAGGAATATGGTGGG
>JBHEPK010000055.1:0-296 GCA_046260325.1 Desulfonatronovibrio sp. | reverse complement strand
TTGGCGTGACAGGACTCACTATCGGCGTAATGCAGGCCTTGTTTTTTATACGTCCGGCCCAGGATGCATTTAAAGATTTTATGGATCCCTCAGTGCTTTTTATCTTTGGATCCCTTATAATTGGGGCAGTTTTTACCAAGGTCGGCATCACTAAAAGACTTGCTTATAAAATGTTGATCATTGTTGGAGAAAGGACGAGCATGATCTATCTGGGGTGCTTTTTTGTTACAGCCCTTCTTACTCATCTCATGGCCCATACTGCTGTTGCAGCAACCATGTATCCCCTCCTTCTTTCC
>JBHEPK010000054.1:558-11230 GCA_046260325.1 Desulfonatronovibrio sp. | reverse complement strand
GAATATTATGATCCCAGGGTGGCAGGTTATGAAAGCATAGATGCCTGCGCCGGGCAATGCTCATCCTGTGGTTCTTGCATGGATTGCGGACTTTGCGATGCCTTGTGCCCCACAGGTGCTATAGTCAGGAAAGATACTGGAAAGGGCAGTTTTGAAAGAAGTGCTGATCCTGAAAGATGCATAGGCTGTGGATTCTGTGAAGGATGCTGTCCCTGTGGTATCTGGGCTTTGAAGGAAAACTTTCCTATGGGTTAATAATTCTATTTTTCAGCCTGGAAATTCGGTAAAAAGCTCCGTCCTTATTAAGGGCGGAGCTTTTTTAGTCTGGACAACAGGCGTTTTTGTGAGATAGTTGTAACTGTTGACCACAATTTTAATTCTAAAGCCAATCCGGCACCCATTTTAGATGATATAATCAAATTTATCGTAAAGTTGGCCTGTTCAAATGGGTGCCGGACAGGCTTCAGTCTTTTAATTTAAGTTATAAGTTGTAGTTAACAGTTACAAGTTTCAGGAAAAAGTTGGTATATTATGTTTAGAAAAATTCTGCAGCCGGTAGATTTAAGTGAATCACTCAAAGATATTAAAGCCAGGTCGTCCTTTATTGACAGGTTCGGAGGTCAGGAGATTATCCTTTTTCATGTATTAAACCCTGGAATGAACAACAGGGGACAGGCCGGATCAAAGATTTCCCGTCTGGAAAATGATCTCACGCGGATGGGCCTGAATGTGAGAGCCAGCCTGTCAACTGGACATGTCGCTTCTGAGATTGTCAGAGCAGCCTCAGATGAAAATGCAGACATTATTTACTTGCCGGCCAGTAGAAAAAATTTTCTTGTTTCCACCCTTATGGGCAGTGTTACTGATGATGTGATACGTCTTTCTGATGTGCCTGTTTTTGTTCATAAACATAGACCAGAGCTTGGAAAGAGCAAATCCGTGGACAAGCTGATGTTTGCAACTGATTTTCAAAAGGCAGCAGTCAGAGCCAAGCCATATGTGCACATGCTTGGGGAATTCATTCCAGAGCTTATAATTCTCCATGTGGGGCAAAGGGCATCTGATCCAGAGACAGAGCAGCTGCGCAGAGAAAATGTTGAGAAGGGGCTGGAAGAGTTAAAAAAAGAGTTTGATAAAGACTTCAAGAGTGTGAAACATTATGCCCGAATAGGTTCACCAGCCAGGCATGTTGTTGAAACTGCAGAGCAGGAACAAGCCGGGCTGGTGGTTCTGGGCAGGATAAATGAGCCGTTTCCTTCTAAGATCTTAGGTTCAACATGTGCCAGGGTTACTTCGGGTGTTGAGAGCTCAGTTCTTCTGGTTCCTTGATCTTGTCGTGACAGATCTCATCTGAATTCCAAGATTTCTCTGGCGGCCTGAATGAGATTGTTTTCATCAGGAATATAAAATTTTTCTAAGGTAGGACTGGCCGGAACAGGGATGTCCGGTCCGGTGACCCGCTTAAGGGGAGCCTTAAGATATTTAAACCCTTCTTCCATGACCATTGCTGCGATTTCAGCTCCAAACCCTCCGGTACGGGTGGCTTCGTGCATGACAATGAGCCTGCCTGTTTTTTCCACGGAAGACAAAATGGTCTCCTTGTCTAATGGAGTAAGAGTTCGCAGATCCACGATTTCCATTTCTATTCCTTCCTGGCTGAGTTTTTCAGCTGCACCCATGGCAGCGCCCAGCATTCCGGACCAGGTTACCACTGTCAGATCTTTGCCTTCCCTCTTGATGTCCGCCTTGCCCAGAGGAGTCAGATAATCTTCATCCGGGACGGGCATCTGTGCAAAATAAAGCCCCATATGTTCAATGAAAATTACGGGGTTATCATCTCTGATGGCGGATTTTAAAAGGCCCTTGGCATCAGCTGAGGTGGAGGGCATGACCACTTTAAGTCCGGGACAATGGGTTGCCCATGCCTCCAAATTGTGGGAATGCTGGCATCCTGCTCCAAATCCGGCTCCGCTTTTTATACGCACCACCAAAGGGAAAGATGATTTGCCTCCGGATAAGTATCTGAGCTTGGCTGCATGATTGACGATCATGTCTGAAGCCAGTGTGAAAAAAGGGTTGAACATGATTTCCACCACCGGCCTGAGTCCTGCCTCAGCCGCGCCCACAGCCAGTCCGGCAATGGCTGCCTCGGAAACTGGAGTGTCTTTGACCCTTCCAGGGCCAAACTCCTCGAGAAGACCGTGGGTGGGAAACATGGGGTTAAGGTGGATGCTTACTCCAACACCTTCTCCGGCAATGAAGACATTGGGATCTCTTTGCATTTCTTCTCTAAGGGCCTGATTAACAGCCTGTCCCATTCCTAATTTCTGCATAGCTTGATTCCTTGCTAATATGATGTGGCCTGAAGTGTGCGGCCATTTATATTTTTACAAACTTAATATTTTAACCATTCACTAAGCTGAAATATTATCCCCTGTCCTTTTTGGTTTTCTTTTGCTGCAAACTCCCGGCGTGATCCCGTAAGCCAAAACCATTAACTTGTTCAGGTAGCCGGGATAGCGTAATGATGCCGATGATTTTGGCTAACGGGATCATAGCCGGTCAAACAAGCAGCAATGCGAAAAATCAAAAAGGACAGGGTCTCAACCTAACCTGGTGAAAATGTGATGATTAGATACAAAACTTTCAACTTAACACTTTCAACTTAAAACTTAAAACTTCTTTTATACATAAACATCTTCCAGGGCTTCATGGGGCTCTGGATATGGGCTTTCTTCTGCAAAACGCACAGCTTCCTGCACAATATTTTCAGCGAGAGACTGCATTTCCTCAAATCTGGAAGATGTGATGATATCTGATTCAATGAGAGTGTCTGCAAGCCTGGGGATTGGACATTTATCCTGCCAGGCCTTGATTTCATCTTTGGGCTGGTAGTGCTGAGGATCGGTTTCACCGTGTCCCCGGCAGCGGTATGTCTTGCATTCCAAAAGGGTTGGACCCTGGCCATCAAGGGCGCGCTGTCTAACTTCCCGGGTTGCCTGGTAAATTGCCAGGGCATCGTTTCCGTCTACAATCACTCCAGGCATGTTATATGCTTTGGCCCGCTCAGCCATGTCAGTGACCTTGGTATGTTCTTCATAGCGCTGAGCACCTGCGTACATGTTGTTTTCACACAGAAAAATTACTGGCAGCTGCCACAGAGCAGCGAGATTCAGGGCTTCATGAAAGGAGCCTTCATCAGCAGCTCCGTCTCCAAAAAAGCAGACAGTTATTGCTTCTTCATTTCTATACTGCTGGGCAAAGGCCCGGCCTACAGCAATGGGCAGGGTTGCTCCCACCACTGTGGTTGTGCAGGGGGCATTAACTTCTGGTACTGCAAGATGCAGGGTACCGCTTTTGCCTTTGTTGCAGCCAGTCTTTTTGCAGTAAATCTCAGCCATAAGCTCATTTGGATCTGCTCCTTTGGCCAAAAGATGGTTGTGGCTGCGGTGATTAGTAATGATTACATCATCTTTTCCCAAGGCCGCGCATACACCTGATCCCACAGCTTCCTGGCCGGTGGACAGGATCATCATGCCGGGAATTTTTCCCTGGATTTTACACAGTTCCATGAGCGTGTCCGAGAACTTTCTGGACAGGATCATTGTTTCAAGCATTTTAATTTTTTTGTTGTGAGGGATGTCCATTATTCTTCCTTTTTATTTCCCGGGTTTCTTGCAGGGTTGTTATTCAGGAGTTCATTCAAACATTGGAACTTGTCAAGTACAGTATGATAAAGTCTGAATATGTTAAAAAATGACATGTATGTTCCCGGTTGAAAACAGAGCCAGACTTCTGTATCCAACAAATCTGGACAGAAAGGAAAAGTCTGACAACAAACACAAGGAGGATGAATTTATGCAGATACTGATATTGTATTTTTCCAAATCAGGAAACACCAAAAAACTGGCCCAGGCCATTGCCCAGGGCGTTGAGAGAGTTGAAGGAGCCAAGGCGGTCCTTAAGAGCACGGCCGAGGTGACCAAGGATGATTTTCAGAACGCAAGCGGAGTAATTGCTGGTTCTCCTGTTTATTTCGGAATCATGGCTGCGGATATGAAAAGGGTGTTTGACGAGTTTATAAGTCTCAGGAAGAAGATGGAAGGCAAGGTCGGCGCTGTGTTTGCCACATCTGGAGATCCCACTGGCGGGAAGGAGACCACTATGTTTTCCATGATTCAGGCTATGATGATTTACGGCATGGTCATTGTGGGCGATCCCATGAGCGCCACAGGCCACTATGGCACGGCCTGCGAAGGCGAACCAGATGAAAAGGTTAGAGAAAACGGTGCCAAGCTGGGGGCCAGGGTGGCTGAAATCGCCGGGAAGCTAAGAGTATAGAGCGGACGCTCAGCTAAGTCAGGAATTTATATGAACCGTTATCTATCGATTGCCCTGTTGATATTTGTTGCCTTGCTCTTGATATACAGCACGTATTCTTTTTCCCAGGCCAGGTTTATGGAAGGTCTGTCTGTTGTTCCAGCCCTTGTGGGCTGTTACTTTCTAATCATGCTCTGGCAGAAGCGACAAGACAATGATGAAGATGAATAGGCACTGAACACCCATTCGATCCTTAGAGAGTACTGTTTTTTATTTGGCAGGGTTGGCTATGAAATGCCCCTTCTAAGCTCTGAAAACAGGCTGATTTGGGGCACCTGCCCGGTCAGGGCTGGTTAATGGGCGACCCTAAAGGCTCGATATTGAGGAACAGTTCTGTAAAGCAATAGATATCCATTGACCCAGGATCATGTTGTGTATGTGCATGTACATATTTTCAATACGTCATCCTTCTTGGAGAACCGGAAGCTGATGACCTGATCCAGGTGATTGCTCAGTCTCAGGAACCCAGGATGAGTTCATTTTCCATTCTGGAGGCCGGGATTGTCATGCAGGCCAGAAAAGGTGAAGCTGGAAGCAGAGAACTCGATCTTTTCATCCAGAAGGCGGTAATCAAAATTGTTCCCTTAGACTTGGAACAGGCGAACCTTGCCAGGTCTGCCTGGAACAATTACGGCAAGGGACGTCATCCAGCCGGTTTGAACATGGGAGACTGCTGTGCCTATGCCCTGGCGAAATGTACTGCCTCGCCCCTGATTTTTAAAGGTAATGACTTTGACAAGACAGATATTACGGCTTTCATATATTGATTACTTGTTCAGGACTCTATGGCGTTTTGAAAAAACTGAATAAACGCAGCAAAATCGATCTGCGGACGGAAATAGTGACCTGACCGGAATTTGTTAAAGGAACTAAGCTGGGTCAATCCCTGCTGGCTATCTGAACAACCAGAGATTCAGGAAAACTTTCAGGATGGTCTGTCTGCTGACAACACATGAAATTACTTTTAATTTCAACATCAATGGTGTATGATTTTATAAAATATACACACATTGGAGGATATGGTTATGAGAACCAATGTCGTCATAGATGATAAGCTGATGAAATCAGCTTTGAAGGCTTCCGATCTGAAAACAAAAAAGGACGCAATAGAAGAAGGGCTGAAACTTTTGATACAGGTCAAAGGACTAAAGGAGATAAGGGAGTACAGAGGCAAATTAAAATGGTCAGGAAATCTTGATGAAATGAGGACGGATAAATGATTCTGGTTGATTCATCGGTGTGGATCGACTACTTCAATGGAAATAAGACCCCTCAATCAGACTGGCTCGACTCCGCCCTTGGAAGTGCGCCAATCATAATGGGTGATCTGATTCTGACGGAAGTCCTCCAGGGATTTCAAAGTGACAATGATTTCAAGACAGCCAAGGGTCTTCTTCTGATGATTCCATTCATGTCAATGGTGGGGCAGACCATTGCACTAAAAAGCGCCGCCAACTTCAGACTTCTCAGAAAAAAAGGTTTCACCGTCCGTAAAACTATAGATGTCATTATCGGCACCTTCTGCATACACAATAAGCTGAAGCTTCTGCATTGTGATCGAGACTTTGATCCCATGGTCGAATATCTGGACTTGAAAACTGTTGTCTTATGACTGTGCGTGTGGAGGTTTTTATCTTTTTCAAACGAATCGGGGCACAGACTCTCAATGGCTTTACAGCCTATCGCCCGGAATCCTGGCGCTGGGATGAAACATTTATGCAAAGGAGGAGCCGATGAATAAGAGAAAAAAGTCAAAATATGTTCATGAAAGTCCATATGTGGCTGAGGTAGAGGTTACGCTGCTGGAAGACGACACCGGCTGATCTTCTTATCTCAGAATTGAAGATGCTTATAATCTGGATGACGTGAGGGAAGCGCTTCGCCAGAGGGATTTAAGGTCTGCTGAGAAATATGGGCGAATCTACGAAAAGCGTCCGGTAGTGAATCAATAGATGAGGATGACTGGCCATAAATCTTACATGACATGCATCGCTAATGATATTGTATGGTTAAGGAAAAGAATCAGATCCTGTTGGTCAACATACAGATTCCCGCAACGCCCATTTTTAAGGCGAAATAAGCGTTCTAAGGCAAAATAACAGTCTATCTTGGAACGTATAATTCAAAATTTCAGGTGATTAGCTCGGTCGACCCCAAATAACCGAGATTAACCAGGAAAAAATATACGTTAATAGTGGCAGATATGTCCAAAGATGCTCACAAACAAATCCAGGATCTAACCGATAAACTGGAAAAAGCCTCAGCCGAATGTTCCAGGCTGCATTCTGAGAATGAGCGTTTAAAGAAATTGCTTGGCCTGCCGTTGAAGAAAAATCCTGAAGAATCACATACGCCCTGTAAAACAAACCAGGCATCCCCAAATTACAATCAAGAAACATCCATTATTGTAACCCAGAGCTCCACTTCTCATGAAAAAATGTCTCTTTTCAGAAGCCTTTTTCAAGGCAGGGAGGATGTTTATCCTGTTCGTTGGGAAAGCAAGGATGGCAGGTCCGGATACACGCCCGCATGCGCTAATGAATGGAAACGCCCCCTTTGCCGCAAGCCGCATATTAAATGCGCTAAATGTGATCATCGGCAGTTGTTGTCAATAACCGATCAGGTGGTTTATAATCATCTCTCTGGAAAACACACGATTGGCGTATACCCTCTGTTTCCAGGCCATACCTGTAAGTTTCTGGCTGCTGATTTTGACAAAAGTTCATGGAAGGAAGACGCTTCAGTTTTTATGGAAACATGCAGCGAAATGGGAATCCCTGCAGTCTTGGAGCGCTCTCGTTCCGGTAATGGCGCTCATGTCTGGATTTTTTTCAAATCCCATGTTCCAGCAGCTATGGCCCGCAACCTGGGATGCGTGGTGTTGACCAGGGCCATGGATAAAAAGGGCTGGCTTGATCTTGATTCATACGACAGCTTCTTCCCCAAGCAGGATACCCTGCCCCGGGGAGGTTTCGGCAATCTAATCGCACTTCCTCTCCAATACATTCCCAGGACCAAGGGCAATAGCGTATTTTTGGATTCATCTCTTGAGCCACATAAAGACCAATGGGCTTTTCTATCCAGGGTGGAAAAGATGACATTGGAGCAGTTGGATATCCTTGTAAAAAAAGCCAAACGTTCAGGATGCATAACCGGAATCAGTCGTATTGCGGAACAGGAAACGGATGATGACTCATGGACACGTCCGTCCTCAAAAAAAACAGAAAAAACACTGACCGGTCCGTTTCCTTCAGAGGTAAGGGTGATCCTCTCCGACCTGGTTTACCTGGCAAAAAAAGATCTCCCTGCAGAGCTGCTTAGTAGACTTGTAAGGATGGCAGCCTTTCATAACCCTGAATTTTACAAGGCCCAGGCCATGCGTCTGAACACATACGGCAAGCCAAGGATCATTGGGTGCGCTGAAGATTTGCCTGACTATGTGGGATTGCCCAGAGGTTGCCTGGAAGAAGCCAGCGAATTGTTTCAAAGTTTAAACATTCGGATGAATATTTCAGATCAGCGTTTTTCCGGTCACCGCATAGATGTTCGTTTTAGTGGCAACTTGACAGACCTTCAGCACAAAGCAGCAAAGGCCATTCTGAAGCACGACTGCGGGGTCCTGTCCGCAGCCACTGCTTTCGGCAAGACGGTTGTGGGGGCCTGGATTATTGCAGAAAGAATGATCAACACGTTGGTCCTGGTCCATAGAAGACAACTGATGGACCAATGGCTTGAAAGACTTTCGGCCTTTCTGGATTTGCCACAAGGTTTAAATATTGGCCGATTTGGTGGCGGCAGCAGTTCGAAGGTCAGCGGGATGATCGATATTGCAACCTTGCAGAGTTTGAATCGCAAGGGGGTGGTAAATGATATTGTAGAAGGATATGGACAGGTCATTGTTGATGAATGTCATCACATTTCAGCTTTTAGCTTTGAACAGGTGCTGAGACAAACCAGGGCTACCTATGTATGCGGACTTACCTCTACGCCCATCCGGAAGAATGGCCATCATCCAATAATCTTTATGCAGTGTGGTCCTTTGCGATACCGGGTTGATGCAAAAAAACAGGCTGCGGAAAGGCCCTTCAAGCATATTGTGTTTCCCCGCTATACAAATTTTTCCATGCCTGATTCAGCAGATAATCCAGCCATCCATGAAGTGTACAAAGGCCTGGCAGATAACAAGATACGCAATGAACTGATTTTTGATGATTTGCTGAAGTCCCTTGATTCCGGACGCTCTCCTCTCGTGCTTGCCCAACGCGTCAGTCAAGTGGAGTATTTTGAAACGCGTCTGAAAAGATTTGCTAAAAATGTAGTAGTGCTTCGAGGAGGCATGGGCAAGAAGCAGCGTCTTTCCATCAATGAACGCTTAGCAGCCATATCAGACCTGGAAGAGCGGGTGATCATTGCTACAGGGAACTATATAGGTGAAGGCTTCGATGACGCCAGGCTGGACGCCCTTTTCCTGGTTTCGCCAATTTCCTGGAAAGGTACATTGCAGCAGTATGCCGGGCGCCTGCATCGCCTTCATCATAATAAATTCGAGGTGCATATTTATGATTATGTTGATCACAAATTGCCACAGCTGGCTAAAATGTTTGAGAAACGTCTTAAGGGATACCGAGCAATGGGTTATGAGATTTATGATCAGAAAGCTATTGGCTGATGTATAATCTCTGATATAATGCTTGGCGTTATTGGTGGACAGCGTTATTATCCTGTCAATCAGCAAGGCGACTAAGCAGGAATCATTAACATATGGTGAATAAGATGAGAAAAGAGTATGATTTTTCAAAAGGTGAAAGGTGAAAGAGGAAAGTTTAATCGCCCGGGATCCACGATTAATATCCCGGTCTACCTTGATAAAAAATCATTTGATTTTGTGCAGAAAATAGCTTCAGAGAAAAGAATAACCAGCTCTTCAGTAGTAAACCAGCTTCTCAGGAATAACATGAGGTATTTTAGCTCTGACGGATCTCTCAGACAAACCTTCCAGGAAGATAACACAAACTACTCTGAATAGTTCCTGACTGGAATCAATATATCCACCGCACCGGGCCCACTGATATTTAAGTATGATGGTCAGGTTCGACCCAAAAAGGGATTTACCTGGGCAGGTACAAAACAAAACTTGTCAAGCTGACAATATAAATGCCCTTATTTAAACTGGTTGTTTTTTTTGAATTCCGTATAATAACATTGTTCAACAAAGATGGTTTCTGTCAGCTATGGTACCGGTTATATTTGGAGAAGGAGATCAATAGTCAGAAAGGAGGCAAAACATTATATGAGTACACGAGAATTGATAGCAGAGGCAATATCCCTGCCAGTGGAGGAGAGGGCTCTTGTGGTAGACTCGATTCTCCGCAGTCTGAACACTCCGGAACCGGAATGTGATCGGAAGTGGACTGCTGTTGCTCAACGGCGCTTGGCGGAGTTACGTTCCGGCAACGTCAAGGCAGTTCCTGGAGAGGAGGTCTTCGCGAGGGTCTGGAGACGATTCGGGGTATGAGCTATTCATTTCACCCTGAGGCAGAAGACGAGTTTATCAGGGGCATCGACTACTACGAGGACCGAGAAGAGGGCTTGGGGCTTGACTTTGCTGTCGAGGTCTATTTCGGATCGCGCCGTAGGACATCCGAAGGCTTGGCCTGAGCTGGAGAGTGAGATTCGTCGGTGTCAAACCAAACGGTTTCCGTATGGCATCGTTTACTCAGAGGAAGCCGACGGCATTTTTGTTCTCGCAGTGATGCACCTCCACCGGGATCCCGACTACTGGAAGCATCGCCTCTGATAGATGAGCCGAACAAGGACATACTACGGAGAGGAATCAGCATGGACCTTACTCTCATGATCAGTGATTTTTACAAGATTATTTTATTTGTGGTTTTGATTGCCTTGCTCATGGGGTTATTTAAGTCTTCCAGAGTCAAGGGATACTTCGGTGAGGTAATGGTCAGGCTTTTGTCAAAGCTGATGCTGAACAAAGATACCTACCGCGCCTTTCATGATCTGACCCTGCCCACGCCGGACGGCTCCACCCAGATCGATCATGTGTATGTTTCCTCATACGGCATTTTTGTTGTGGAGACCAAGAACATGAAAGGCTGGATTTTTGGAGATGAAAGGCAAAGTCAATGGACTCAGAAGATTTACAAAAAAAGCTTTAAATTTCAGAACCCACTTCATCAGAACTTCAAACACGTCAAAACCCTTAAATCCGCCCTGCAGGTTCCAGTCGATACAATTCATTCCATTGTCACCTTTGTAGGAGACAGCTCTTTTAAGA
>JBHEPK010000054.1:0-548 GCA_046260325.1 Desulfonatronovibrio sp. | reverse complement strand
CAATGTAACCTATGGAGCTGGTTTTATCCGCTATATCAAGTCATTCAAAGAAAAGGTGTTTTCAGAAGACCAGGTAAAAGATCTGACGGCCAGAATTGAATCCGGCCGTTTAACACCAGGATATTCAACCCGTAAGGAGCATGTTCAACACCTTAAAGAACGATCAAATCCTGAAGCAATTAGAGTATGTCCCAAATGCAGTAAATCTATGGTCCTGCGCACGGCAAAATCTGGACCCAATGCAGGAAATAAATTCTGGGGCTGCTCTGGATTTCCTGGATGCAGGACAGTGCAGAAATTTGAGGGTTGAACCAGGGATTGGAAAACGAATCATGGGCAGACTCATTGGCCAAAATTAAAGGAGAGAATCAATGGGGCACATCTATATACCTGCCAAAAGCCCGGATGACTGGGCGCGGCTGCAGGATAATCCTGTAAAGCCCTGGCGCACAGGCTATTCCACCAGAACCCTTGCCCATTCATGGCAAAGTGCTGATGGTTTTCCTGCTGAAGTCCAGGAAGCGTTTTCCCAAAACGAACAGCTAAGT
>JBHEPK010000053.1:0-11317 GCA_046260325.1 Desulfonatronovibrio sp. | reverse complement strand
GTAGTGAAGGTTTTCGTCATTTTCCACCAGTTCTAATCCCCTGGAATAATATTCTAATGCCTGGGCGTACATTTCCTGCTTGCGCAGGTTAATTCCGAAATCATTGAACAGGTGCTTATGTTCTTTTTCAAATGCGGCATCCAGTTTGACCAGCCTTTCAAAGATATTGTTGGCCTTATCCTTATCTCCACGTTCAAGGTATGTAAGCCCCAGTCCGAAACTTGCCCGGATATTTTCCTCATCAACATTCAAGGCGTTGTTGTATTCAAACTCAGCACTGTAGCCTTCCCCCTTTTGACGGTGCCTGTCTGCCCTGGCTATTGTTTTATTCAGCTCTCGCATTTTGGGAAAAACAGTATATGTGTAGAATTCAGGCTCAGGCGAGAATTTTTCCAGTATTTCATCCTTGGAAACAATAATTCTTGCTTTTTCATCTTGCAGGTCTTTTATAATATCCTGTTCCTGCTTGGACATGATTTCTTCTCCTTACTTATGCAGACAATATTAACAACAGGGTGAACAGTTACAAAAAAGTAAATATCAGGTTAATTCAAACGCTCTTTAATGTCACGTAAAGTGTGAACTGGATCAGGGCTTTGGGTGACAGGACGGCCTATAACCAGAAAGTCAGATCCTGATTTTTCAGCTGACTCAGGTGTTACCACTCTTTTCTGATCATCTCCAAGGGATTGCATTCTTATTCCAGGGGTAACAAGACAAAAATCAGGGCTGGTAGATTTTCTTACGTCCTGAGCTTCCAGACCGGAGCAAACACAGCCGTCAAGTCCCCATGAGTGGGCTTTCATCGCCAGATCAAGAGTTATGGCCTTTGTTGTTCTTGCATCTGACCAGGGCAGATCATTTTTTTCTAAACTGGTGAGCAGAGTTACCCCAAGGAGAATAGCTCTGTTATTACTGTTTTTGAATTTGGCTCTGGCATCTTTGGCCTGGTTAATCATTTTTTCTCCACCCAGGGTATGCAGGGTGATCATGTCTGCGCCACAGCTTAGAGAGCTCGAAACAGCACCATATACAGTGTTGGGAATGTCCATAAGTTTCAAGTCAAGAAATACCTTGAGCCCCATGTTTTTCAGCTCTTCCACTATACCCGGTCCACTGCGGATAAAAAGTTCAAGCCCGACTTTGACCCAGATGCCCTTAGAAGCTATTTTGCGGACAAAATCCAATGCTTTTTTTCTGGAATCGAAATCAAGAGCTATGATTATTTCACTCATGCTTTAACCCGTTTGAGCTTTCGAATATTTTTCCGGCCAATTCCGGGTTATGAAAGGGACGCAGCATCTGGCATCTGACAATTGCCTTGAGGTCATCAAGGGCCTTTTGCAGATTATCATTAACCAGCCAGTAATCAAAAATCCGGCTTTCAGTTATTTCCTGGCGGGCATTTCTTAATCTTTTTTCAATGGTTTCCCTGTTGTCTGAGCCTCTTTTAACGAGTCTTTGTTCAAGTTGCTGCAGAGAAGGGGGAAGGATGAACACAGAAACGCCCATATTTAAATTATTTTTAAGCTGGGCAGCGCCCTGGATATCAATATCAAATATAAGGCTCTGGCCGGCGTTCACCGCTTCAAGAACCATTTGGGATGGTGTCCCGTAAAAATTGCCGTGTACTTCTGCCCATTCAGCAAAAAAGTTTTCTTTTTTCAGGGATATAAACTGCTCATGGTCAACAAAGTAATAATCCCTGCCGTTCACTTCTCCTGGGCGAGGAGTTCTTGTTGTATAAGAAATGGAAAAGCCAAACCAGGGATATTCCCTGATAAGCATGTTAATGAGGGTGCTTTTTCCCGCTCCTGAAGGGGCGCTTATGATTAACAGCAAGCCTTTATTCATTATTTTTTGTCCTCAACGCTTTCAAGTCTCTGGGACATGGTTTCCGGCTGAATTGCAGACAGAATAACGTGGTTTGAATCGGTTATTATCAATGACCTTGTTTTTCTTCCCTGGGTTGCGTCAATGAGTCTGTTTTCATCGCGGGCGTCTTCCCGCATCCGCCGCATGGGTGAAGAACCCGGGTTCACAATGGCGATGACTCTGGTACTGACAACAGAATTTCCAAAGCCGATATTTAATAATTTTAGCTTTTCTGATGACATAAACCATCCCTTTATTCAAGATTCTGAGTCTGTTCCCTGCATTTTTCAAGTTCTGCCTTGAAATCCACAGCAATACGGCTCATAAGGGTATTCTGACATTTATTGGCACAAGTATTGATTTCTCTGAATGTTTCCTGAAGGATAAAGTCCAGCTTACGTCCAATCTCCGCATGTTTGCCCAGGAGCTCTTCTATGGAGCCCAAATGTGCTTTTAATCTGGTAATTTCTTCAGAAACATCAAGGCGATCAGCCATAATCGTCAATTCCTGCAAGAGCCTGTTTTCGTCAATCTCCACTGACAATTCCGCTGTGAGTTTGCCAAGCCTTTGTTTTAAATCATTAAATCTTAACTGAGTGTTGTCCGGGGCAAGCTCCTGGAGTTTTGAACAGAGGTCTTTGAGAATGTTCAAGCGTTCTGAGATATCATCTATGAGCAAATCTCCTTCATTTTTTCTGGATTCATTCCAGCTTTCCAGCGCATTGGTAAGGGATTTTTCAAGATCATCATCAAGTTGAACAGAAATGTTTGTTTTATCTTCCTGCCATATGGATTGGCTTTTCAAAAAAATATTCAGATCAGGAGTAAAATCATAGCCAGAGTCCTGGGAGAAATTGTCCAGTTGAGAAAGCATGGCTTTTGCCATGGTCTGGTCAAAGGTTATTCCCAGAATTTCAGGATCATGAATGCGCAGGTTTAGACTGATGTCAACTCTGCCCCGCGAAGCAAAGGAACGAATTTGTTTTTCCCATTTTCCCTGCATAGAATAAAGGGTATGAGGAACTCTCCATTTAAGATCAAGATACCGACTGTTTACACTTTTTATTTCCCAGGAAATTGTCCAGCTTTCAGTGTTCAGTATTTCAGATCCGTAGCCGGTCATGCTCATGGCCATTGTTTATTCCTTATGCGTTGAAAGTTGCTGCTGATAGTTATTTCTGATGGTTCTCAAATGCTTTTTAATATCTTCAGAGGCGTAATCGGGAAATGTCCACTCCAGTGTTTTCCAGTCTTTTTTTGTGAAGATAAGCGTAAGGTCAGCCCAGATTCCTTTACCAATATATATCCGGTGAGTAAAATTTTTACCCGTGGCCAGGACCAGCCTTTCCAGGGTAATAATTCCAGGGTCAAGATTAAAGGTTAGTTTTTCATTCTGGACAAATCTCTGCTCCAAGCTGTTGGTAAACAGCTTGGTGTCTGCAAGACCGTCTAAGGGAATAAGGTTTGTAAAGCTTAGTATCCGCCGGAAAATGGGAGTGTCAAGCTCCTGGTCATAATATCGGGTCTGGGTGAATAAAAATTCATCACTTATATAGTCAGTCTTGCCAAATTCCTGTTCAAGCTCCTGTAAAAGGCCTGGCCAGAATATATCCCATTTGGAGCTTAGTATGGATAGAATAAGTTTTCCTGGACTGGGAATTTGAGGTGTGCTCATTGGTATACTCAATATGTTGTTAACAGCTACTTGGAAAAGTCCTTACCCAGCAGACTGTTCAAAAAATGGGAGATTTGAGGCAGTCTGTTAAATGGCTTGAACAATCAGTTTATTCTGATCAACCAGCAAAGGCTTTACCTTTATCAACTGTCTTGGTTTAAGGTTTTGAGAATTTTTAACCTGGCATTCTACGTAATATTGAGACATTCCTTTGAAAGGGGTTTCCATGGATAGCTCTATTTCTCTAAGTGAACAAATTTTATTGATAAAAGCTATTTTTTTGTCTTGAACTATATTGCTCAGATCAGCTGATCGGTATTTTTTTTCTTTCTGGTTGATCTGCTCCTTAAATTGGGCAGCAGGTGTACCTGGTCTTGGTGAATAGGGAAAGACATGAGCATAAGTCAGGGGCAGTTCATGGACAAGTTCTCGGGTCTTTTGGAAGTCAGCGGACGTCTCTCCGGGAAATCCCACCAGAATGTCAGCTCCAAGGGCGAATACCTGCCATATTGATTTTAATTGTCTTGTAAAGTCAAGAAGGTCATCCGGGGTATAGTGGGAACGATTCATCTTTCTGAGGATCTCTGTGCTTCCGCTTTGCAGGGAGATGTGCAGATGTGGACAAATCAATTGATCTTTTGAGAGAGTATCAAGGGCTTTGGTCTTTAATTCTGAAGGTTCTAAGGAGCTTAGCCTGAGTCTGAATTTATTTTGTATTGGGTTTGGGAGATGTAAGCGCAAATAGTTTATCAAATCCCAGAAATCTATGGATTCGGACAGGCCCTGGCCATAAAGCCTCAGGTTTATGCCTCCCAGGATAATTTCACTGAAATTCTTATCCAGAAGGCTCAGAATTTCTTTTAAGATGAGCTCTTTGGGTCTGCTTACCGGGTTGCCCCTGGTTTGTGGTACAATACAATAACTGCATCTGTGGCTGCAGCCATCCTGCACCTTGACCACAGCCCTGGCCCGAAAATAGTCAGAAATGTAGAAATCAGAAGGTGCTGAACTGTCTGATGAATCCTGGGTCAATCCTGACAGAAGGTTTGTTTTTTTATTTTGAGGGATGACTGAGTGCACTTCATTCATGCTGGTCAGCTCTTGTTCAAGTACCTGTGCAGCACAGCCAGTTATAATTATCCTGGATTGAGGACAGGTTCGTCCCAGTCTGCGGCAGGTTTTTTTCAGATCCCGGACAGCTCTGGAAGTAACAGCACAGCTGTTGATAATAATGTTTTCAGCAGAGTCCGGTTCAGTCAGATGTGAATAGCCATTGCGGACAAGGGATTCAGTAATGGCCTGTGTTTCATACTGATTTATCTTGCATCCCATTGTGATTATGTGAAAATTCATATTTTATCTTTATTTACAGGCAACTTAATTCGTTTCAGTAAAAATTTTTTATCTATTCATCATGCTGTGATGTAGCCTGTATCCTGATCCTGAATAATTATCCCGGCTGCAAGGACCTGACCCTGGGCTGAGTAAACAGCGGCCACCTGTCCTGGAGCGGGGATTTCCTGGGGATTATAAAATTCTATTTTCATCAGGTCATGATCAAAATCCACTGAGGCTGGCCCGGCTTTTTGACGGTATCTGGTCTGGACAACTATTTCACTGGGCCATTGCACGGGATCAATGTGGATATTAAGATTTCCGGCCTGACAGGTGCTTGTTAGAGTGTCATTTTTTGAACCAACAATAAGGGTATTATTTTTTGTATCTTTGCCTGTAACATATAGGGGATAATCATGGGCTATTCCCAGTCCCCGTCTTTGTCCCTGGGTATATTGCCAAAGTCCCTGATGAGTCCCCAGGATTTTGCCCTGGATAGTTTTTATCTGGCCCGGCTGTTGGGGTATGGAAGGCAACCTGGATCTGATGAAACTTCTGTAGTCATTTTCAATAAAGCATATTTCATTGCTTTCCTTTCTGACTGGTGGAGAGATTTGTTTCTGACTGAGATATTCCCGGGCATTTTTTTTGGTTGTCTGGTGCAGAGGGAAGATTATTTTGCCAAGTATATCAGGGGGAACAAGAGAAAGGAAATAACTCTGATCCTTGTTTGAATCCGCTCCTCTCCATAAAGATGGCTTGGAATTATTGTCCAGCATCCTGGCGTAGTGTCCTGTAGCGAGATATTCAGCCCCAAGGGTTTTGATCTGATCAAAGATCAGTCCGAATTTGATTTTTCTGTTGCATAATGCACAGGGATTGGGTGTAAGTCCTGACAAATACGCGTCTATGAATGGCCTGATAATCAGCTGTTCAAATTCCTGGCTGAGATCAATTATATGCAGCCTGAGCCCCAGGTCATTGCAGATTTTTTTGAGATTCAGCTCAGTATCTGTGTCTTTCTCAGGAAAAAAGCGCGCATGAAAAGGGAGCAGATCATTGCCTGAACTGTGGAGCATTAAAAGAGATGCCAGGCTGTCCATACCTCCACTCAAGGCTACTGCTGTCTTCATAAAAATACAAAGATCAGGTTAGAGCCCTGGGAGTTCCAAGGCCGGGCATTGCTTTTTCCAGAATATGACCTGTTCTCAGGATAAGTTCTTCCCTAAAAGCCGGGGCAATGATTTGCATGCCAACGGGCATTTGGGTTTCCCTGCCAAGACCAACAGGTATGGTCATGCCTGGCATGCCAGCCAGATTAAGGGAGGTAGTAAATATATCTGTAAGATACATCTGCAGAGGATCGTCAATATTTTCACCAAGCTTAAAGGCTGTGGAGGGGACAACAGGGGCGAGGATTACATCACATGTTTTAAAAGCGTTAAGGTAATCTTCCCGGATAAGCCTTCTGATTTGAGCCGCCTTTTTGTAGTAAGCATCGTAATATCCGGCTGAGAGAACATAAGTTCCAATCATTATTCGTCTCTGAACTTCTTCGCCCAGAGCTTTGGATCTGGTTTTGCGATACATTTCAATAAGATCCTGGCCAGATTCATCGCGGAAACCATACTTGACCCCATCATATCTGGCCAGGTTGGATGATGCTTCTGCCATGGCGATTATATAATAAGCAGCAATGCTGAGTTCAGCGTGAGGCATGTCAATATCAATGATTTCAGCTCCAAGATCCCGGGCGGATTTTATAGCCTTCTGGCAGCATTCACTGGTTTCAGAGCTTAATCCTCCCTCAAAAAATTGAGAAGGAAGACCTATGCGCATTTTTCCCAGGTCTTTCCTGGTTTCAAGTTCTGCCACAAAGTCAGGAACCTCTCTTGGGTCTGATGTTGAGTCTCTCTGGTCATGACCGGATATAACACTCATTATCAAGGCAGAATCCCCAACACTTCTGGTCAAAGGACCAGGCTGATCAAGAGAAGATCCATACGCCACCAGCCCAAACCTGGAGACTCGTCCATAAGTAGGCTTAAGCCCGGTAATTCCACAAAAGGAAGCAGGCTGCCTGACAGAGCCGCCTGTGTCTGTTCCAATGGAAGCAAAGCATTGTCCTGCTGCTACACCCGCAGCGGACCCACCACTGGAGCCCCCTGGAACCCGCTCCAGATTCCAGGGATTTCTGGTAGTCTTAAAGGCTGAATTTTCAGTGGAAGAACCCATTGCAAATTCATCCATGTTGTTTTTGCCCAGTATAATGGCTCCGGCATTTCTGAGTTTTTCCACAAGAGTGGCATCATAGCAGGGTTTATAATTCTGCAGATACTTTGATCCGCAGGTGGTGGAAAAGTCTCTGGTACAGATGACGTCTTTTATGGTAACAGGGACTCCCCATAAAGGCTTATCAGGATCAGGTCCTATTTTATCCATTTTTTTTGCCTGATCAAGACAAAGATCAAGGTCATAACTTATGAGTGCACTGATTCGGGGCTCTGTTTTTTCTATCTGGTCAAAGCAGGCCTGCACAGTTTCCTGAACACTGACCTTTTTTTCGGCCAGGAGTTCAGTAATTTCCCTCAGGGATTTATATGTAATATTATTCATGATCTGTCCTGGATATTATAAAATTTTGGGAACAATAAAATATTTACCATCATGTCTTGGAGCATTGCTTAAAAGTTCTTCCCGGTTATATTCTTTTTTCACAACGTCATCACGGAGCACTGAGGTATTTTCAGAAGGCGAATACATGGGGACCACCCCTTCTGTGCTGATGGCATTCATTTTATCCATGTAACCGATTATTTCATTAAATTGGGAAGCAAATTTTTCTATTTTTTCATCTTCAAGCTCAAGCCTGGCCAGATCAGCTATTCTGGATACCTGTTCCCTGGTGATTTCCATACTATGTTCTCCGCAGATTTTTGTTGTCTATGTTAATCAGAAGTCTGTTTTTCTTTTTCCTTGATCATTTTGATCCATTGATGCTGCCGGGCCTTTCTGATCTGAATCAATGAGTTGATATATTCTGTATCAGCCAAGTCCATACTTTCTCTATTCAGTTGAAAGACATGCAGATCCTGGAAAGCCTGTCCCTGTCCATCCCAGTATATGGGGGCCATACTCCATTTATTGAAATTGTTTTGAGAGAGAACTTTATTAATTTTCTCATGTATAGATGTGGGAGGCAGGTTTTGCATTTCTGAAGCAAACTTTACAAAGTCGTAGCCCAAAGCCATCCAGAAATCAGGTTTTGCCTGAATGGTTTCATCAAATCCAGAAATCAATTTTTGAGCATCATCAGCAGGGTTTTCATTCCACCAAGGACCCGGGGTCATGGTTAAATTAAAATATTGCTGTTCAAGGGTGTTGGGGACGTAAGCCTGATTCCAGAGCATGGGACCCATAAACAAGAGCTGGTTTTGATCAAAATAAAAAAATTGTGGAATAAGTCCTTTGGCCCGGGAAAGGCTGTCAGGAATAAAGACTGCCTGAAAATCCGGCTCGGGATGCCTGTAAGGAGTATTTTTATATTTTATATTGAGGAAAGAGGCAACTATGTCATTCCAGCGGGAGTGTTCATTGCCTGGATAGCTCATGAGCCCGCTGACCCTGACTCCTTTTTTGTTTGCTTCTTCCCAGAAGGCCTGTGCATAAGCCCGGCCAAAATCATCTTCAGGGTAAAAGACGCCAAAATCGGTAAATCCAAGATCATCAACTGCTCTATTGAGCATTGACCTTACCTGATCGTTGGGGCTGGGAAAAAATCTCCATCCTGAAATTCCTTCATTATCTATTCCCGGCAAAAAGGTGAAAAACGTTTTATCCTTATTAATACCGGCTTCAACAATCTTATCCCAGGTACTGCCTGAAACAGGCCCTCCCACAATAGTTGAATTTGTTTTTTCAAGCTCTTGGATCCAATCCTTGCTGTTGGAGTTGATGGCCCTGATCTTGACTTTAATATCACTGGCAAGCATTTCCAAATGGGCCTGTCCCACCCCTTTGAGTATTTTCCAGCCGGTGGATGAAAATTGACCGCTTAGCGGCAGAAGAACAGTTATTTCATGGGCAGGAACACCGAGCTTGTCCATCCACTCTTCAAACTGCCGGGCAAATGGTTTGGGGTCAGCAAAGTCAGCTTGTCTATGAAGCGCAGCAATCTTGGGCTGCAGTGATTTCCACTGGGAGGGATCATCAGCAACTTTTGCAGAGTATAAAGACCAGAAGAAGATATTATAAGGAAACTGATATGTTTTATCCTGGTCCATAAATGAAGATGCCTGAGTCAGCTCCTGGAGAGAAAGTTCAGACAGATAATCATGAAATGATTTTTCAAATTCCTGTTTCTGGTTCCGGGTGGTCAGTTGATCATAGGTAGTTTTTAAAACAGTCATGGCCTCTGGATATCTGCCCTGATCAAAGTGAAACCTGGCCAGGTAAAGGGAGGCGTTGTTATTTATTTCCTGTGGAAATAATCTGTCCCGGGAAGTACTCAGGAGGTAGGAAAAGTATTCATCATCACCTGAAGTTTCCCTTAAACTTAAGGCATACATCTCATGCCACTGCCACGATCTTTTTATTCCAGGGTCAAGCTCTGCCCACTTTTCAAAAGAGTCAATGGCCTGCTGAAAGTCTTCTACATGGAAGGAGCTTATGGCGAGACGCTGCTCTACGAGAAGCCTTTGTCTTGGAGAGATGTCAGGAAGTTTGGAAATTTCCCGGTAGAGGTTTCTGCTCATGACATAGTTTTCATTGGCCCAGTATCTGTCTGCCTGCTGCATGCGCTCAGCATCAATGCGGACCGGCTCAGTAATAATTTTTTTTGGGGCACAGGCAAAGAGCAGCATGGCACAAAGCAAAAAAAAGATTGATCGGGTTAAGGACATTATATCTAAACTCTCCAGTGTAGTAGTGATTTAGAACAGGGCCAGAAAAAAATAAAAAGGCCCGGCTCAAAAAATGAGCCGGGCCAGAATAGAAACGGGATTAAGCAGCTGTCAAGTTATTCTTTGTCTTTAACTTCAGTATAATCTGCGTCAACTACATCGTCATCCTCTGAAGAGCCTTTCTGATCTCCTGGCTGCTGGTCGGGTTGTCCCTGAGCTCCAGCCTGTCCCTCCTGGGTCTTTTGGGAGTAAAGCTTTTCAGCAAGCTTGTGTGATGCCTGAGACAGTTCATCAGTAGCTTTGCGGATTTCAGCTTCATCGTCACCTTCCATGGCTTTTTTCAAAGCTTCTGCCTTGGATTCAATATCAGCCTTAAGTTCAGCTTCTATATTTTCACCAAGATCCCGTAAGGATTTTTCAGTGGTATAAATTAATGTGTCAGCGTGATTACGGGCTTCAATGAGCTTCTGCTTCTTTTTGTCGTCTTCTGCATGGGACTCAGCTTCCTTGACCAGGTTGTTAATTTCATCCTCTGAAAGTCCGCTGGAAGCAGTTATTCTAATGGATTGTTCCTTACCGGTTCCAGTGTCTTTGGCTGAAACATTAACCAGTCCGTTGGCGTCAATGTCAAATGTAACCTCAATTTGTGGAAGGCCTCTCGGCGCTGAAGGGATCCCAGCCAGTTCAAAACGTCCCAGGGTCATGTTGTCAGCGGCCATAGGCCTCTCACCCTGGAGAACATGAATGGATACAGAAGGCTGGTTATCAGCAGCAGTAGTGAATATCTGACTTTTACGGGTGGGAATGGTGGTGTTGCGCTCAATAAGCTTGGTAAATACTCCACCCATAGTTTCAATGCCAAGAGACAAGGGAGTTACATCAAGAAGCAATACGTCTTTAACATCGCCGGTAAAGATACCGCCCTGAATGGCAGCGCCCATGGCCACTACTTCATCGGGGTTTACGCTCTTGTTGGGCTCTTTGCCAAAGAATTCAGCTACTTTCTTCTGAACAAGAGGCATTCTGGTCATGCCGCCCACGAGAAGAACCTGATCCACTTCTGAAGCACTGATGCCTGCATCAGCCAATGCCTTTTTGCAGGGAGCTTCAGTTCTGTCCACAAGCTCTTCAACGAGCTGTTCAAGTTTGCCCCTGGTCAGCTTGATGTTCATATGTTTGGGACCGTTCTGATCTGCAGTGATAAATGGCAGATTAACGTCTGTTTCCATTGTTGTAGAAAGCTCTTTTTTGGCTTTTTCAGCAGCTTCCTTGAGCCTCTGCAGGGCCATGCGGTCCTGGGAAAGGTCGATGCCGTTGTCCCTTTTGAATTCACTGACGAGATAGTCCAGAACCTTATGGTCAAAATCTTCTCCACCGAGGAAGGTATCACCATTGGTGGATCTTACTTCAACCAAGTTGTCTCCAACCTCTAAGATGGATATGTCAAAAGTACCTCCACCGAGGTCAAAAACAGCTATTTTTTCGTTTGCTTTTTTGTCTGCACCATAAGCAAGGGATGCTGCTGTAGGCT
>JBHEPK010000052.1:0-11391 GCA_046260325.1 Desulfonatronovibrio sp. | reverse complement strand
CTCTAAAAACTTTATAATGGGGTTGATGATTTCTTTTAAAGATCTGCCCAAATAATAATCAAGGGCCTTGGGATCGATTTTGGTTTTTTCCTGAAATGTTTTCCTGAATGCCTCATCATAAGAAATCATGTCATTGATTTTTTGTTTACTTCCAGCTTTGTGATTGAGATCATCCTTAATGAGCTGGACAAGTTCCCCTACTGAGCACTTATTTTCATGAAGGGTTGTTATTTCTTCAAGGGCTGATCCTTTTTTCAGCAGATGGGCTCTGGTAAGCAGGTCCTGTTTGTAAGTCTTAACCATTTCCTCTGGATTCCAGCACTCCAGAAGACGGCATTGTTTTGGCCGGTTTGAATGTATTGAGCATAAATTTGTTTCATGGTCATGGAAAACACAGCTCCATGACCCGGCTTTTTTCCCTCTCACCTTAATAATCTCCCCTTTCAGAAGGACCGGTTTTCCTGAAATATTGTCCATAGCCGGCTCTCCTGCACGCAAAACCACCATATTTTCTGGAGTCAGTATTTTTTCCAGGATGAGCTGTTTGTCCTGGATGTGCAGGACTGGTCCGTTTTTGCGGCAGCATGTTCCGCATTTGAGGCAGATTGTCTGTTTTTCTTTATTGCTGTTCATTTTTTGATTTATCTACTTTGTATAAAAGGCATTTCTCAACAACATATTTACCGAGTCTTGTTTTAAACCCTGCTGCTATAGTCAAGTTTCCTGTGTGTCAAACCTCTGTGAATCAGTTCAATGAAAAGCGGAAACGCTTATGAATAGAAAATATCAATAGTAAATGACGAAATCTATTTTAATTTCCTATTAGACATGCATGTGAAATTTTGGATAATGAATAAATATTCTTTTGGTATCTTTTTGGTAATTACAACAAGATGAGGGTGTAAGTGGAATTAATATTTGTCTGTCCAGAGTTTAAAAAGGACTTTGCAACAACCAAGTGGGGTATAGAAGGAAGTCTTGAGACGGTTTCCCTTGAGGCGGGACAAAAAAGTTTGAACGGAAAAATTAAAGCATTTTGTCCCTATTGCCAGAAGGAACATATATTCAGGGCGGATGATCTTCCCTGCCCCCTGGGAAGTTAGCTGTTCAGCTATGGGGCTCAATATACAAATTTAAATTTTATACAGGAGGTTGAAATGAGTAAAAGGAATGTTTTTGCCACTCTTGGCGGAATTATTGCTGTCGGGGCTGTCATTGGAGTTTTGGCGCCCCTGTTGCAGAAGCTTGGCAATCCCGCCAACATGGGGATTTGTGTAGCCTGCATGGAAAGGGATATTGCCGGGGCAATAGGTATGCACAGAGCTGCTGTAGTTCAGTACCTGCGCCCGGAAATACTGGGTTTTGTTCTGGGTTCGTTAGTGGCAGCACTACTTTACCGGGAGTTTAAACCCAGCGGCGGATCAGCCCCCATGACCAGGTTTGTGCTGGGTATTATTGCCATGATAGGTGCCTTAATATTCCTTGGTTGCCCCTGGCGTGCAATTCTTCGTCTGGCCGGTGGTGACGGCAATGCTATTCTCGGTTTAGCCGGGCTTGCAGCCGGAGTGTGGATCGGAACTCTTTTCTTTAAAAAGGGATATAATCTCGGTCGAAGCTATAAACAATCCATTGCAACCGGGCTCATGCTTCCTTTGATAGTGCTTGGTTTGCTGATTTTAAGGTTAATGTATCCTCCCATAGAGGGCGCTGATAAAAGTGGTATTCTGTTTTATTCCCTGCAGGGGCCTGGTGCTGCGTTCGCTCCTCTTGCCATTGCTCTTGCAGCTGGCCTTGGCATAGGGTTTCTGGCACAAAGAAGCCGTTTCTGCACCATGGGAGCCATCAGAGATCTGATTCTGTTCAAGCAGTTTCATCTTATGGCTGGCTTTATGGCAGTTCTTATTGTGGCTCTTGTAGTAAACATTGCTTTGGGACAGTTCAATCCTGGCTTTGAGGGACAGCCTGTTGCTCATACTCTTCACTTCTGGAATTTTGCCGGAATGCTTGTGGCAGGGCTGGCCTTTGCTCTGGCTGGAGGATGTCCGGGCAGACAGCTTTTCATGTCTGGAGAAGGCAACAGTGATGCTGGAGTGTTTGTCATGGGTATGATTTTTGGGGCTGCTCTTGCCCACAATTGGGGCCTGGCCAGTTCTCCTGCAGGTCTTGGACCCCATGGAGCTGCAGCAACTATAATTGGTCTGATTGTTTGCCTGGGAATAGGTTTTGCCAATCTGAAAAAAGCGTAAATTACTATAAAATTAAAAGTTTTAAGTTTTAAGTTTTAAGCTGAAAGCTGAAAGCTGAAAGTAAAGTCAGAGAAATAAAGAGCTTTAGACTAAAATAAATAAATGCCAAACTTTAAAATTTTCAAATAAAGAAAGCATATTATCATTATTTTTTTGATAATTTTTGACTGTTTAGACAAATCAAGGAGATCTAATTATGTCACATAAAATTGATGCCAGAGGGCTGGCATGTCCGCAGCCGGTTCTTTTGACAATGGAGGCAATCAAAACTACAAGCGATTCCCAGATTGAAGTCCTTGTAGATAATGAGGCCAGCAGGGAAAATGTAAGTCGGGCTGCTCTTACCCAGGGATGGGAAGTGGCAGCATCTGAAGAAACAGGTGATGATTTCAAAATAGTAATTAAAAAACAATGAACTTTATAAAAAATCTATTCAGTTCAGGGAAAAGTAAGCCCAAAGGCCTGTCTGAACGCGGGATCATGGTTTTTCACCATACCAGTGAAGTAATTAAGGCTGAATCCTTGCTCAAGGAGGCTGGTCTTGACATTCAGGTCAAAGGACCGCCTCCTGAAATCCAGACAGGCTGCGATATGATTATTGATTTCCCTTTGATCATTCAGCTTCAAGCTATTGATATTCTGGAAAAAAATAATGCCAGTCCGTTTAAGGTAATAAGTAGTCAGGATCATCTTCTGGAGCCGGTATCTCTCTATAATGTTAAAGATTTTGGGGATTTTATAATGGTCAGGGCGGCAAATATGAAAATAACCGTTGACAAAAAATCCTTGGAAATCGTTAATGTGTCCGGGGGAGGATGCCCTGATGTTCCTTTTCTATCAGACCAGATGGTTGGAATTAATCTTTTTGAAGCTCCTGAGCCGCGCACCCTGGGGCAGACTTTATGCGGTTATTCCCTGCACTTAGCATATGAGGAGATGAAAAGAAGATGTCGTGGTTAATAGCGGGTACTGTTCCTGATGAGAGTTTTCCTCTAATTCAGGCTAAGGCTGAGCTTAAAAACGGCAAGTTGCATGTTGACGGTCATGAAATAGAAATTGCCAGAGGTACGCCGGCCCTGGCTGCATTTACCTGTGCAGCGGCAGAGTATCAGGGGATTGAAGCTCCTGAGGTTCTTCTCGTGGGTGATACCGGCAAGGGCAGGGGAAGCAAAGAGCTGTATGCGCACCTTGTCCAGATAATGGATAGACTTGAGCATGTCAGTGGTTTTACATTTCACTATCTTCAACCGGATGTGTACTGGCATAATCAGGTTTTATGGGCTATTCAGGAGAAGCTTGACCAACCCTGTCTTGTTGCTGATGCAGGTTTTATGTATGTAGCCAAAATGAGCGGTTTTGCCGCTGATTATGATCTCTTCACCCCGGATATCGGCGAGATGTGTTTTCTATCAGACGAGATTGCACCTCACCCTTTTTATACAAGGGGATTTTTACTTGAAGACGAATCAAAGGTGGAAGAATACATTAAAAGGGCTTATGCGGAAAAAAATGCAGCCAGGCATCTTATGGTCAAAGGAGCCAAAGATTATGTTGTTCGTGAGGATGAAATCCTGTTTACTGTTGATAGTCCAATGGTTGAAGCCATGGAGGCCATCGGTGGAACAGGAGACAGTCTGACAGGGCTTGTGAGTGCGTATCTCATGGCTGGTCAGGATATCCCGGAAGCCTGTCGCAGGGCTGCTTTGACCAACCGTTATCTTGGGCTTGTATCTGAGCCTACACCAGCTTTTAAAATTGGCCAGATCCTGCCTTTTCTTGGACAGGCAATGGATATGAGTTGAGACTTTTTCATGCTGTTAGAGTCTGTTCCAGATGACAGCGCTCCATTCCCCCTGATGCTTTAATATGGGTTTGCCAAGGCCAATTTCCTGATATGAGCTAACTACATCTTCTGCCTGCTCCCTGAGAATACCCGAAAGTATGAGGCAATACCTGTTGCGGTTTAGAAAAGAAGTGATGGTTTTACGCATGTCCTTGAGGGTTGAAGCCAGAATATTAGCAAAAATAATATTATACTTTTTGCTGGTATCAAGCTCCTGGAGATCACAGACTTTGACCTGAAATTTCTCCCCAACCTGATTGAGGATGATGTTTTCTCTGGCATTGTCTATTGCAGCCTTGTCTATATCTACGCCCATTCCAGTGAGCCCTGCTTTGGCGCAGGCAATCCCCAATATTCCAGAGCCTGTGCCCAGATCTAAGAAGTTTAGACCGTCTGTGTTCAAACCCTGGGAGAGGAGCGATGATAAAGTGCTGAGACAAAGGTATGTGGTGGCATGATGGCCTGTTCCAAAGGCCATCTTAGGGGTGATGAGGATCTTTTTGAGCTCTGCAGGCGAATCTGCAAGCCATTCAGGCAAAACAATAAAAGTGTCATCTACCTCAATTGGCGTGAAAAACCTTTTCCAGTCCTCACTCCAGTCTTTTTCCTGAACGGCCATTTCTTCAAAGCTCAAATCTGCTGCTGTAGTGCTCACAATTTTTTTGAATTCCTGGAGCTGGTTCTGACTGGCAAAATGAATAGTAATGGTATATAAATCAATTTCCTCCCAGCCCCAGTTGATGTGAGAATAAAGTAAAGGCTCAATCAGTTCCATTCCTGCATGATCTGTTTTAATGGTCAGGGCGTACATTTATTTTTCTCCGCATAGTTCTGGAATCATCAGCAGTTGATCAAGGGTTTCAGCAAACTTCTGCAAGTCATCCCGGGAAATAATTAGTGGAGGGAGCAGCCTCAATACAGTATCCTGAGTCAGGTTGAGGACAAATTTTTTATCTAACAGGGCTTTCCAGATCCTGTTTCCCGAAAATGACAGGTCAATGGCCAGCATAAGCCCTCTACCTCTTATTTCTCTGATTTTTTCAGGATGATTTTCTTTTATTTTTTCAAACATTTTCAGGACTTTTGCGCCCAATTGGTCAGCACGTTCTGTAAGCTTGTCCCTTTCAATTATTTCAAGGGTTTTTAAGGCTGCAGCGCAGCATAATGGGTTGCCACCAAATGTTGTGCCATGACTTCCAGCATCAAAAGCCTTTGCAGCATGTTCTTTGGCCAGTACAGCCCCCATGGGCAGGCCATTGGCCAGAGCTTTGGCTGAAGTGATAATATCCGGATCAAGATTGAAGTGCTGGTGAGCCCAGAATTTGCCTGTGCGTCCCAGTCCAGTCTGAATTTCATCCACAATAAATAAAAGTTCATGTTTGTGGCAAAGCTGTTTTATTTTCTCCACAAACTCAGGGGTAAGAATTTTGATTCCGCCTTCACCCTGGATGATTTCCACCATAATAGCAGCTGTATCTGGTGTAATGGCATTTTCAAGGGCTTGCGAATCATTAAACGGAACAGTTTTAAAACCCGCAGGCAGGGGATCAAAGCCATCCTTTATTTTATCCTGGCCTGTGGCTGTAAGAGTTGCCAAAGTCCGGCCGTGGAAAGATCCAGAAAGGGTAATTACTTCAAACTTATTGTTTTTTTTGATCTTTCTCATATATCTTCGGACCAGTTTAATGGCCCCTTCATTGGCCTCAGCCCCGGAATTACAGAAAAAAACCTTGTCCAAACCGCAGGTGGAAGTCAGTTTTTCAGCTAAGGCTGCCTGTTCTTCCTGGTAAAAAAGATTGCTTACATGGATGAGTTTATCAGCCTGGCTTTTCAAGGCCTGGATAATTTCTGGATTGCTGTGACCAAGGTTGCACACTGATATGCCGGATAAAAGATCAAGGTACTCCTGGTCGTCAAAATCATATAAGTGACATCCTCTGGCTGATTTTACTTCAAGGGGATATCTGGCGTAGGTCTGACATAAGTACTTTTGTGTTTTTTCTTTAAGATCATTGTTAAAGGTCATTTTTATCTCCAATTTATGTATTTCCCGTGTGCCCAAAGCCTCCAGCTCCTCTGCTGGTCTGGGATAATTCAGACGCTTCCATAATCTCTGCATGATAAAATGGAAGAAAGACCAACTGGGCAATTCTCTGAGATCTGGAAATGATCTGGTTTTCTGAAGAATTATTAAGAAGTGAAACGATAATTTCTCCCCGGTAGTCCGGGTCAATAACACCAACTCCCTGACTGACTACAATTCCTTTTTTGGTTCCCAGACCGCTTCTGGAAAAAACAAATCCGGCAATTCCGGGAGTTGTGATTTCAATGCATATCCCCGTGGGAAAAGGATATCTGTCTCCAGGTTTAAGAGTGACCTGTTCACTTTCCATAAAGGCCCGCAGATCAATACCAGCTGAATTTTCAGTTGCATATTTCAGATGATTTCCAATATCTCGTGTCTGTCTGAGATATTTTACTTTTACCTGTATTTTGTTTTGCATAATTGGTATTTAAGGTGTTTAATGTTCGTGGTGAAAAAAGATATTTGCCATGTATGTATTATCTATAAATTCGGCAAACATGATTAATTAACTCTACATGTCTAAACCTGCAAGGATTAAATGAGTCCTTGCATTTTAAGTAGTTGTCCGGCAAAATTGTCTGAAAAATAATGTTTAATGGGAGGATATTTTTATGCGTCCTTTAAAGGTTTACAGCATTACTCCAAAATTGCCTGAAAATCTTATGCCCTTGTGGGATCTGGCCTTTAATTTCTGGTTTTCATGGAAGCATGATATATCCGAATTGTTTGAGCGAATAGATTACCAGCTCTGGAAAGAGTGTCGGCAAAATCCAGTCAGGTTCCTTAATCTCCTACCCAGGAAAGTGATTGAGGACTTATCAAAAGATGAGTTCTTTTTAGATAGATTAAACCAGACTCGTGAAAGCTTAGAAAAATACAGATCAGTTACCAAGTCTGCTGTTGATTTTGAAGATAATCAAGGTGAGACAGTTATTGCATATTTCAGTGCGGAATATGGTATCAGTATGTCTTTGCCAATTTATTCAGGCGGGCTTGGCATCCTGGCTGGGGATCATCTTAAGTCAGCCAGCGATCTCAACCTGCCTCTTGTAGCCATAGGTCTCTGCTATCAGAAGGGATATTTCAGACAGTATCTCACCGGAGATGGATGGCAGCAGGAAAGGTATACGATCAATGACTTTGAAGAAATGCCCATGACTCTGGTTAAAGATGACCAGGGAAATCCATTAAGTGCTTCTGTCACGCTTCTTGATAGACAAGTTAAAATAATCTTCTGGAAAGCCAGAATAGGTCGGGTTAATCTTTACCTTCTTGATACCAATATAAGTGAAAATGATCCCCAAGACCGTGATATAACAGCTCAGTTATATGGTGGTGACTGGGAGATGCGTCTCAAGCAGGAGATTGTGCTCGGTATCGGAGGTATCAGGGCCCTGGCTGCCTTGGGTCTTAATCCCAGGGTTATTCATATGAATGAAGGACATTCCGCATTTGCCGGTCTGGAAAGAATCAGTATCTTTATGCGGGAGCATAATATGTCCTTTGAAGCTGCCACAGAACTGGTGGCCTCAAGCAGTGTTTTTACCACACACACTCCTGTTCCTGCAGGCAATGACCGTTTTGCCCCTGATCTTATGCAGAAATATTTTGATGGATACGCCAGGGAATTAGGTCTTGCCTTTAAAGTATTTCTTGCTCTGGGTCGTGAAGACCCCAGAAATGATCAGGAATCATTTACAATGACGGTTCTTGCTCTGCGTCTTTCCAGATTTAATAATGGCGTAAGCCAGCTGCATGGCAGGGTGGCCCGGAGTATGTGGAAAAAGGTATGGCCTCAATATCCTGTTGATGATGTTCCCATTGCGGCCATAACCAATGGTATTCATATTCCCACCTGGATTGCCCCGGATATGGCCTATCTCTTTGATCGTTATCTCGGTTCCGACTGGAGAGAAGACCCTGATTGCCAGAGAGTATGGAAGCAGTCCGAAGCAATCCCTGACGCAGAACTCTGGCGTACCCATGAACGCCTTCGTGAAAGACTGGTGGATTTTGTCCGGGAGAGACTTAAAGAACAGACCTTAGCGAGAGGCGGCAGGCGAATAGAGTTGCAGCTTGCTGGAGAGGTTCTTGATCCAGGAGCATTGACTATTGGTTTTGCCAGAAGGTTTGCTACTTACAAAAGGGCCAATCTCATACTTGCTGATATTAAAAGAATCCTTGAGATAATGAACAATAGCAAACACCCTGTTCAGTTTATATTTGCAGGTAAAGCCCATCCCAAGGATGTAGAAGGCAAGAAGATTATCCAGGAGATAGTACAATTCTGTCGCAAGGCTGAATGCAGACATCATTTTGTATTTATCGAGGACTATGACATAGAAATTGCCGGCCATATGCTTCAGGGCTGTGATGTGTGGCTGAATAATCCCAGACGTCCTCTTGAGGCCTGTGGAACCAGCGGAATGAAGGCTGTAGCCAATGGTGTTCTTAATTTCAGCGTGCTTGATGGCTGGTGGGATGAGGCCTATACTTTTGACAACCGATACGGCTGGGCAATAGGTGACGGCGAAGAATATGATGATCTGGACTATCAGAATCTTGTGGAAAGTCACTATCTTTATAATATTCTGGAGAGGGATATTGTTCCTACCTTTTACAACCGTACCCATGGAAATATGCCTGTCGAATGGATCAAAAAAATGAAAAACGGACTTAAAGACCTGAGTCCGGTATTCAGTTCCCATAGAATGGTAGAGGACTATGCACGGACAGCCTATCTCCCTGCCTATCATAATTTCGTAAAGTTAGAAAAGCATGATTTCGAACAAGCCAAGAACTTAGCTGCCTGGAGAATGGAGCTCATGACCAAGTGGGGAGATGTTAAGATTAGAAATGTCCAGGCTTCTACAGAAGAGAATCTATACACAGGTGATGAACTTGGTATTTCAGCTGAAGTATATATTAACGGCCTTTCTCCGGAAGATTTAATCGTTGAGATTTATTCTGGAGGTGTGGATATGCATGGCAACTTTATCAATCGAAACACAGTAAGTATGGAAAAAACACAGGACCTTGAAGACAACTGGATCAAATATGAAGGCAAGGTCAAGCCGGATACTACCGGACGTTTTGGGTATACTGTGAGGATACTGCCACATCATTCATTGTTGCTGGATCCCCATTGTCTCGGACTTATTCATTGGGCTTAACAAAAAGAAATTGATTCCCGTCGCTTGGAATTTTTGAACAGTTAGTTGAATAAGGTTTTTTCAATACGCTGTTAAAGGCATGGTTGATGGCTAAAAAGAAAAGGGCTGATGAACTGTTGTTTGAAAAAGGGCTGGCTGAGTCCAGGGAAAAAGCCAAGAGGCTTATCATGGCTGGTCAGGTTTTTATAGAACAGGGAAATGGAGAACAACGGATAGATAAGCCTGGTCGGAGTCTAAGCTCAGATACTGAGTTTCGGGTCAGAGAAACCGACCGTTTCGTGAGTAGAGGCGGGCATAAGCTGCTTACTGCCATTAATCATTTCAATATTGATATCCAGGGCAAAGTCTGTCTCGATGTCGGCGCTTCCACTGGGGGTTTTACTGATTGTCTACTCCAACACGGTGCAGAAAAGGTTTACGCTCTGGATGTAGGCTATGGTCAGCTGCACTGGAGGCTCAGGCAGGATAAAAGGGTAATAAATCTGGAAAACATCAATATCCGGACCTCACCTCCTGATCTTCTCTTAGAATTGGTGGATCTAATTACAATTGATTGTTCTTTTATTTCCCTTGGTCTGGTTCTGCCAGAGGCCATTAAATTTTTAAATCCCGGGGGATTTGTCACCGCCCTGATTAAGCCTCAGTTTGAAGTTGGGCAGGGTAAGACTGTTAAGGGAGTTGTAAAGTCAGAATCGCTTATTCGGGAAGTAGTGGATAATGTAACCATTAAGTCTGAGTCAGAGTTGGGGCTTGAATGTCTGGGGCATGTGGCTTCATCCATCAAGGGGCCCAAGGGAAACCAGGAATATTTAATCTATTTTTTAAAACCATGACTACCAGACTTAGAACTGAGAACAGAAAAAAAAGAGTAAGAGATGTATTGGTCAAAAGACAAAAGGATCTTACTCTTGTGGTGAATAATATTCATGATCCCCATAATGTATCAGCTATTTTAAGGAGCTGTGACGCCTTTGGAGTATCTGCTGTTCACCTTTTATACACAAGCAATGTTTTCCCAGCCCTGGGTAAAAAATCATCTGCTTCAGCCAAGAAATGGGTGGGCAGATTTAATCATACTGATGCTGCCGCGATGAAACAAAACCTTGAGAACCAAGGCTTTACCTTAGTCAGGACAGGATTCAGTCCCACTGCTGTAGCCCTGAAGGATTGGGATTTTATCAGACCAACCGCTGTAATTTTAGGAAATGAGCATAGCGGGGTGGAAAAGGATCTGCAGGGTTTAGTGGATAATGAACTTTATATTCCCATGCAGGGCATGGTCCAGAGTCTGAATGTGTCTGTGGCTGCGGCCATTATCCTTTATGAGGCTTTCAGGCAGAGAAACAATGCAGGTTTATACTCAGTACCGTCTTTATCAGAACCTGAGATTGAAAAGTATTTTCAGGAATGGATAGAGAAATAATTTTGCAAATCAAAATGCGTTTTCAGAATGTTTATCTTATTGGCTACAGAGCCAGCGGAAAGACGACTCTGGCTGAGGGAGTTGCTCAAAGTTCAGACCTGAAATTTCTGGATACGGATCAAATGCTGCAGGAAAATTGCGGCATGAGTATTGATGAAATGGTATCAGAGCATGGTTGGGATTATTTCCGAGATATTGAGGAAAAGACCCTGGCTGATACGGCCCATATGAAGGGCATGATAGTAGCCACCGGGGGTGGGATAATCCTGCGGGAATCTAACCGTGAACTCCTCAAGAAAGATAAAATGCTTGCTGTTTATCTCCAGGCCGGTGCAGATTTGATTTTGTCCAGGCTATCTTCTGATCCAAACCCGAAACAGCGTCCTGCCTTATCCACATCTCCACTAACCTCGGAAGTAATGAGTTCCCTGACACAGAGAGAACCTTTATATCTTGAATGTGCTGATCTGGTCTTAGATGCCTCGAAATCCATTGAAGATCTTGTCCAGAAAGTTCTAAGCACGTTCGGACATCCAGTTAAATAAGGACTTTTTAAACACATTGTTTAATTTTTTATTAAATTCTGGCCATGAATAGAACCACTTTTTTAATTCATAGAT
>JBHEPK010000051.1:0-11424 GCA_046260325.1 Desulfonatronovibrio sp. | reverse complement strand
GGTATGGATGAGATATGCTGCACCCAATAGAATTGCCAGAGCACTGACTTCACCCATGGAACCTGCTCCCAGGACAAAATTATGTCCTTCAACCGGGATGATGCCGGATATTTGTCCTGTAAAAAGACTCCATAGATTTGTTATATGACCGTAGGTCTGCTCAGCAAACATGGGTGTGGCAGAAGTAGTGGCGTCAAGGTTGGAGGTATTGGCAAAGGCGGGGCCAGTCGCGGTTTCTCCCATGCTCCACTTAATGAACCCACCAGGGAAGCCACTGAAGACCGGAACAAATTTTGATGTAAGCTCAACAGGAAAACAGATCCAGACAAAAGCCCTGCCCACAATGGCCGGGTTGAAAACATTTTTTCCAAAGCCTCCAAAGGCCTCTTTTCCAAACAAAATGCCCACAATAATGCCTACTGCTGCCACCCAGAAGGGCACGGTAGGGGGCAGGGCAAGACCATAAAGCATGGCTGTTACAAAGCAGGCCTGGGTGACTTTGCCGTTGCGTCTTGAAGCCATGATCCATTCCGTGAGAAAAGCAAAAATTGAACATATTGCAAGTACGGCCAGAACCCTGAGACCAAAAAAATAAACAGCGGCCAGGACCACCGGGGTCAGGGCGATCATGACTTTCTGCATGGGTTTCTGTTTAAGGAACTGAGGTTTTTGCATGAGGTTTTTGTTTAATGTTCGAGATTTAATCTGATTTCCTATCCTGATGTGTGTGGGGTTTGTCAAGGCTTAAATGAATTTCCGATCCAGAAGGAGATGAGTAAAGTATCCAAAGACAGATGCAATGTAAAATGGTAACATGTTCAGCCATGGGACATCATAAAAAATAATGGGTATCATAAATATTGACAAAGGAACTACGAACATGGCCCACCAGGTATGAATCCATCCCCTGTGTCTGGCCACGACTGGCAGCATGGCACAGAAACCCAGGACAGCCGCCCATCTATAATGTCCCAGGATCATTAGAGTAAGGTTGATTATGGTTAGTAAAGAATAAAAAAGTTTCTGTCCCACCGAATCAGTGTCCACATCAGGAAAAAGTCCTCCCAGGGCCACAAATCCCATGAGCAGAACAGCAGTGGGTGGTTCGGGTACATACCAGCCAAGCCAGTTGACCGCAGCAAGAGTGCCCGCTCCAAAGATCAAGGCACCGGCAGCATGACTTTTATATCCAGGCATATATATCTCCGTTATTTTTTTTGACTTGCTAAAAGTTGCAGTGTAAAAATAGCCTTATATAAATCAATGTCAGTTATCAGGCTTGAAAATGGCAAAATATGTGATGATTACCTGCAATGGAAAAAATTATGGATGAACAAATTCCAGTGGTTGATGTTACCCTTAAATGTCTTGATGAAACAAGATCATTCAGGGTTCAGAAGCGCATGCATGAAAAGATTGATGATTACACTGAATATGATTTTACCTCTATTCAGAGTAATGCTTTGAATGTTTTTTTCGATTTGTCCCAGGAGTACGATTCCTTTGATGATCTGCTTTCTGTGAGTGTTCTTATCCCCAAGGTCTTTTTTGACCTGGAGTGCAGCCTGTATCTTCTGCATGAAAACAGAGCCGAAAAGGTGGCAACCTGTTCTAATGCATGCCCTGAGCCTGATGTCTGCCGTACTGAACTTATTTTTTGTTCCAATCCTAAGATTGTCAATAATTGTATGTATCTGCCCATCAAGGGCAATAAAGAACTTATTGATCAGCTCCCTTTTAATCCACCCAAAGGGCTTATCGGGATGTTGGAAGTATCACCGGCAGGAGACCTTTCCTGGCATGAACGTCTTTTTTTTGAAAAATATGCCAACCGTGTGGGATTTCAGCTTCATATGCGCCTTATTGGGCGCAAGAACCAAGAACATCTGCAGTTTATCAGGACCCTGGTCAAGGATATCGGACACAATGTAATTGTGCCCAATATGTTTTTCAAGCTTTATTATCGACGCTTAGAAGCTAATATTAATGCCCTGGGAGAACTGAAAAAAGAGTTTGAGCCGATACTTTCAAGGGAAGGGCAAATACCTGAAGACAGTAAAGCCGCTCAGCTCCTGGCCAAAATGGAATATATACACAGCGGACTTAAAGAGCAGTACGGAGAAATTCTCAGGCATTATGAACAGACCAGTCTTTTTCTGGAAACACTTCTTCGAAGAAGTCACTTTGAGCAGGGTAAATATGTTCTGGAAAGAAGAGTATGCAATTTCAAAAGTCAGATTATTGATCCCCAGGTAAGCAGATTTTCCCTGGAATTCCGTGATAAAGGGATTGATATTGCCTTGGCCGGTGTTCCTGATCAGGAAATTGAAGTAGTTGTGGACCTGGGACTCATCAGTCAGGTTTATGCCAACCTTTTTTCCAATGCCTCCAAATATACAAGGGAAGTAGTTGATTTTGCGGGTAATAAAACCAAATTTATTTCTTATGGATGGGAGCATAAGTCTGATTATTTTGGTCAGGGAATCCATGGAATAAAGCTGAATGTATTCAGCACTGGTCCCCATATTTCACATACAGACCGGGAAAGTCTTTTCAGAGAAGGATTCAGGGCAGATAATATTGAAAAAGAACAGGGTACTGGACATGGTCTATTCTTTATTAAAGAGATTGTAGAGCTCCACGGTGGAGAAACAGGCTATGAACCTACTCCTCTGGGAAACAATTTTTATTTTATTCTCCCTTTAAGCGATAAGGCTCAGACTGAATAATAAGCTTGATCCTAACGGACATTCCCCAAGCCATGAACAGTTACCGTCTTATCCTGATATTAGTACATTACCAGAAAATTTTTAAACCCGAGAAGTTCATCCTTTCAGACTTCCACTGACCCATAAGTAAGTAATGAAAATAAAACAAAAGATATTTATACCCCTGTTTTTTGCTGTAATCGTTCTGACAACACTGGGTTTTATTGTCGCCAATATTCAGCTCGACCGGGTAAAGGATTCTTTTATTACCAGAATGGGGCAGCAGAAACAGCAGAAAGTTTCTCATATGATAGATGTAATGGCTCTCAAAGCCATGGAACAGGCTGCAATTTTTGTTAATCTCCCCGAAGTTCAAGAGGCCTACGAGACGGCTCTCTCCGGAAATATTGATGACCCTGAAGACCTTAAGGTTCAGGAAGCAAGGCAGTTTTTGCGTGAAGCTCTGAGACCCCATTTGACCGGTCATGGATTGGTCCATGATAACAACGATGAGCTCAGACTGCATTTTCATCTTCCCAATGGATACAGTCTGCTGCGCACATGGAGGGAAAAAAATCATAAAAAAGATACAGGAGAATTTATTGACAGGTCTGATGACCTGAAACATTTCAGGGGCACAATTAATGCTGTTCTTGATTCAAAGTCTCCTGTTTACGGCATTGAAGTTGGCAGGGGCGGTCCTGCTTTGAGAGGGATTGTTCCTGTGCTATCTGAAGATGAAGCTTATCTCGGATCTGTGGAAGTTCTTTCAGATTTTGAAATGCTCTGGGAGAATATTGATTTTAACTGGAAGCATCATATACAGCTATACATATCTGAAGAATTCCTGGAATTAGTTACTGAAGAAAAAGATTATGAATATCTGTCAATGAATGAACAATTTGTTCGTGTTGCCGGGAGCATGCAGGATCATAACCTTGATCATTTAACCGGCAATGATCTGACACAGGGTAAAGAAGGGCTTTTTGTGAGGTCCAAAGGGGCAAATGCTATTGCCTGTTTCCCCATGAATGATTTTAGCGGTCAAACCATTGGAGTTCTGGCCATGGTTCTTGATACAACTTATGAACAGGGCCTTATCAGACATCTGCGTATCTTATTGTGGATTGTTCCCCTGTCCATAATGGCTGTATTTATAGGTGTTACAAGGCATATCCTGGGTAAGGCGGTTCTTCGGCCCATCAGGGATATGAAAACTCAGATTCAGGCCATTTTGTCAGGAAGTACTGCAGAAGACCTTGGGGGAAGACTGGAATATTCAGGTAAAGATGAGATTGCTGATCTGGCAAATAATTTTAATAAACTCATGGATAAATTCCATGAAATAATGAGTTTGAACAAGATTGTTATTAATGCCATCCCTGATCCTGTTTTTGTTGTGGATGAAAATTTTAATTTTATCATGGGTAATTATGCGACAAAAGATCTGGCTGGAGTAACAGAGACATCGGATCTGCGAACAATGACCTGCAGCAGGGTGTTCAGGGCTCAGTATTGTGATGGTCCTGATTGCCCTATAGGAATCCTTAAGAGAGGGGAAAAGGTTAACTCAGAAAATATTATTCAATGGGACAGGCCAGATGGAAAAAAAATGTATATTCGTCCTGTTGCCCGCAGCCTTAAAGATAGAGATAAAAATATAATTGGATATCTTGAACTGGCCCATGATGTTACTTCCCTTGTGAATAAGGAAAAAGATCTGGAGCAAAGCAATCGTCTTCTTCAGGATCTTAATGATCAGCTTGAAGAAACATCGATTAAGTACAGGGAAGTGGCCATTGCTGCTCAGGGAGCCAGTAAGGCTAAAAGTGAATTTTTAGCCAATATGAGCCATGAAATCAGGACTCCCATGAACGGAATTATGGGCATGACTGAACTTGCTCTCAACACAAATCTTTCTTCTGAGCAACGTGAATATATATCAATCGTAAAGACCTCTGCTGAATCTCTTCTGGGACTTATAAATGATATCCTTGATTTTTCCAAGATTGAGGCTGGCAAGCTTGACCTTGACCATGCTCCATTTGAGCTCAGGGATACTGTTGATGATTCTATACGTACTCTGGCCATGCAGGCGCACAGCAAGGGTATTGACCTGAATTTGAGAATTGACCCTGCTCTGGAAGATAGTTTTATGGGAGACAGAGACAGGTTAAGGCAGATAATAATCAATCTGGTTTCCAATGCCATTAAGTTTACTGACATTGGCGAGGTAAAGGTGGATGTCAGACAATGTACGGATTCAATGGATATCCAGTCTGCACAAAGTAATCTCGAATGCAGGAAAAAAAATATTCATTTAAGTGTTGCTGATACGGGCATAGGTATATGTGAAGAAGATTTAAAAAATATTTTTAATACTTTTGTCCAGGTTGACGGGAGTACTACCAGGAGGCAGGGAGGCACCGGACTTGGTCTTTCCATTTGCAGACAGCTTGTTGACCTTATGCATGGAAAAATATGGGCCGAAAGTGAAACAGGCAAGGGAAGTACTTTTCATGTTGTAATACCTCTACAGGTTTCCGAAAATGGTTCAAGCAGAGAAATTTTTGGAGATATTGGTCAACTTTCAGGAGTCAAAGTACTGGTAGTTGATGATAATATTACCAACCGCCGTATTCTGGAAGAAGTATTGAGTTATTGGGGAATGAATCCTGTTTTGGCTGGCAGTGGAAATGCTGCCCTTGAGATGCTTGGTCAGTCCCAGGAAAGTGAGCCTTTCAAGATTATGCTTCTGGATATCCATATGCCTGAAATGGATGGATTTGATGTCCTGGATAAAATTTCAGAATTAAACTTAACTCCAAAACTCAAAACAATAGTCCTTACCTCAGGTGCTCAGCTCGGTGATGCATCTAAGCTCAGAGACCAGAATATTTACAGTTATATGATGAAACCGGTTAAGCAGTCAGACCTCTTAGAAATCCTTATAAATGCGGTTAGCGGAAAAAAACTGGATGGATCGGATAAGCTGGTGAGCGGTGATCAACCCATGGAATCCAGGCTTCCCCAGCTTCGGATTCTTTTGGCAGAAGACAATGAAATAAACCAGAGACTGGCTACCCATATTCTGAACAAACACGGACATAAGGTTGATGCGGTGTCCAATGGGCTTGAGGCATTGGAAAAACTGGAGTCAAATTCATATGATCTGGTTTTAATGGATGTTCAGATGCCGGAAATGGACGGTTTGGAAGCTACTAAGCATATCAGGGAAAAAGAGAGGTCAACAGGACATCATTTACCGATTATTGCTGTAACAGCCTTTGCTCTTAAGGGAGATCGTGAGCGTTGCCTTGAAGGAGGGATGGACAGTTATGTACAGAAACCAATCCGCAAGGATGAGTTGTTCAGGGAAATGGCAGCAGTACTTGGTAGGAACTATCTAACTGACAATACTGAAGAAAAAGAATTCAAGGAGATTATGGAAGTAGATTTTGAAACTGCTCTGGCCAGGATGGGGGATGATATTGAGCTGATGGTGGAATTAGGCCAGAATTTTCTGGAAAGCTATTCCGGATATATGGAAAAAATTTATCAGGCGGTAATAGATCAGGATTTTGACAGGCTTTCACATAATGCTCACACTATAAAGGGGCTTTTTGGGGTTTTTGCAGCAAACCAGGCCTTTGAAACAGCCAAATCCTTAGAATTTATGGGTCGCAATAATGATATGAGTCAGGCAATGGCTGAATATGAAAAGCTTAAAAAGCAGGTCCTGGCTGTTGAGGCTGAGGTTATTGGCTTTATTGAAGATAATAAGTAGAGGGCAAGGTAAACTACCCTGCCCTTACTTTGTTTTTATGGATTTAGAGAGCTCTTCAGCTGCGTGTCTCGGAGAAGGTGCAGAACATATAGCTGAGACCAGTGCAATTCCGTCCATTCCAGTGCCCATTATTTCACCTATGTTGGATTTGTTAATTCCTCCGATGGTGATAAGGGGCTTTGTGGTCATCTTTCTGGCTTTGATGAGGCCATTAATGCCAAAGGGTTCAGTTGTGTCAGTCTTTGTGGGCGTGGGGTAAACCGGACTCAAGCTCAGGTAGTCAGCTCCCTGTTCAAGAGCCTCATGTATCTGCTCGCAGGTATTTATGGACACACCAATGATTTTATCCGGGCCCAATATTTGGCGGATAACACTGCAGGGCAGATCTTTCTGCCCTGCATGTACACCGTCCGCATCTACAGCCATGGCTACGTCCACCCGGTCATTTATTATCAAAGGAACATTTTTTCCTTTAAGGCTTTGCTTCATAGCCCTGGCCAACTCATAAAAATCTCTGGTTTCTGAGTTTTTCTCCCGGATCTGAACCACATTTACGCCACCTTGAACAGCCTCCATGACTACATTAATGAGATTGCGGCCCAGGCATAAATCCTGGTCAGTTACAAGGTATAAAGAATAATCAATACCAGTTTTCATATTACAGCTTCTGAGCCCGGCTTATTACTGCCCGCATAAAGGCAGGCAGATCATCGGGTGTTCTGCTTGTAATCAGATTTTCTGATATGACAACCTCTTCATCTACCCAGTTTGCTCCTGCATGTTCCAGGTCATCCTTAATGGCAATGAAAGATGTTACTTTTACTCCTTTAAGAATTTTGGCCGAGGCCAGCATCCAGCCGGCATGACAGATGGCTGCCACAACCTTACCCTGTTCATACATATCCTTGACAAGTTTGACCATATCCTTGTTACGTCTCATATGATCCGGAGCATAACCTCCTGGAATGATCAGCACTGAGTAATCATCAGGCATTACATCTGCTGCTGCCAGGTCAGATTTAGTTTTTGTACCTTCTTTGCCTGGATATACTTTTCCAGCTTCAGGTCCGACTACATGAGTTTCAGCACCTGCTTCTTTCAGCCTGTAAAGGGGATAGATGAGTTCATAATCATTATACATCTGTTCCACCAGAACAATTGCCTTCTTTCCTTTCAGTTCCATTCTTCCTCCTTAGTTTAAACTTTTTGTATCTATTCACCAAGCTTTGCGGGCAGCCTTTATCCAAAAGTAGAAAAATTTGGTGAACAGTTACATTCAAACAAAAAAAAGGATGCTTAACAAGCATCCTTTTTAATAAAATATTGAAGTGTAAGTCTATACGTTTGTCAAAGATCACCAGATGACAAGGATAAATACGATGATTGCTGCAAGTACAGTCAGGAACATAGATGTGGATAAAGGTTGTCTGTCCAAGTTTTCATCGTAGTCCCTTGAGGGATACTTGAAAGTCTTGAGAACCTGTAAGGGATGTCTGGCAAGCTTAGATACATTATCGGCAAAGTCAAAGGCCTTTACTTCACAGGTTTCATAAATCCAGTTGATTCCACCAACAAAGACAAGTCTGATTCCAGGGGAAGCCTTGCGGTAAAACCAGTCCACATCAAGGGAAATTTTGTCTTTGGGTGTAAGCTTTGATCTGACTATCCAGAAAGCTATGAAGGTCATGATCAGTATCTGAAAGACTTCTATGAAATGCGGAATAGTAAACGGAGTATAGTCCATGGCATATGGCAGTTCCACGTACAAAGCATTGGGAAATATTCCGTAAAATATGCACAGAAAGGAAGTAGCAGCCATGGCGATCATCATGTTTTTGGGGATAGGCTTTACAGTATGTTCTTTTTTGGGAGTATGGAACCAGGTGTAGTAGGGAAGTTTTATGCCTACTGACAGAAATGTTCCCACAGATGCCAGGATAAGGAGCATTTTAGCAACATAGAGATGGCTTTGTCCTGCGGCCTCAACGATTATGGCTTTGCTGATAAAACCATTGAACAGCGGTGCTCCGGAAATGGAAAGGGCAGCAACCATATAAAATAAGAGCACCCATTTCATTTTGGAAGCCAGTCCGCCAAGTTCATGCAGTTTACTGGTTCCAACACTGTAAAGTACAGCACCTGTCCCCATAAACAAAAGGGCCTTGTATAGGATATGGCTGTAGGCATGAGCAGCTGTGCCGTTTATGGCCAGCTCAGTACCAATTCCGATTCCCGCAACCATATATCCCACCTGACTCATGATGTGGTAGGCCAGAATTTCACGGATGTCATTGGCTAAGAACGCGAATGTAACACCGTAAAGGGTCATGACTATGCCCATTACAAGCAGGATCGGCCATCCAGGAAAAAGCAGGGCCAGGACATATACAGCAGTTTTAGTGGTAAAAGCGCTTAGAAAAACAGAACCAGTGATGGTTGCCTTGGGGTAACTGTCAGGCAGCCAGGCATGCAGGGGAAAAACTGCAGCATTAAGGGCTACTCCAGCAAGAATCAGCCAGGCAGCAAGGGATTCGCCCGGAGAAAAGTCTGTCAGGAGAATTGAGCCTGATGAGTGGATTTGAATGATAATGCCTGCCATAAGCAGACTGCCGCCAAAGAGATGCATGAGCAGATAGCGCATCCCTGCTTTATCTGACGCAGTAGTTCGTCTGGCCCAGATTAGATATGTAGATCCAATGGCCATTAATTCCCAGAAAACAAATAAGGTAAAAAAGTCACCGCAGAATGTAACTCCCAGGGCACCGCCTGAGTATATGAGCGCGGATATCTGCTGGCCGGTTTCCTTCATGTGCATGGAATATATTCCGCCCATAAAGGCAATCAGGGCAAATATTATCCCAAAAACCCTGCTTAATTGCGTGACTTTAAGAATGACTAACTCATAGTTTATAAGGGTCAGGGTCTTTTCTGTACCTACAGGAGTGGTCAGAATCATCACTAAGGCCATTAATGGAAAGATGATAAAGGCCTTAGGTCTGATATCCCTATTGAGAAAGGGTAGTATAACAAGTCCCAACCACATAATCAGGACTGGAGGCAGCTCAAGCATCGACATCTTCCTTGTAATAATCAGGTTTTTGGCTAACCATAACATGCCCTAAGAGTTTGGCCACGAACATAAGGAGCAGACATCCGACAAATCCGAAGATAGCAAAGAAACCAAGAATATTATCCCACCAATAGTAGGGCTCGGTCAAAATCTGCGCTACAAGTGTCATGCCCAGCACAGCTATGAGTAGTATCCAGTATGTTATTTTCATAAACTTTTATCCGTGAAAATAGTTTCCGGGGATATATTCATTACACTTTGGGTTATTCCCTGAGCCAGATCAAACATGTTGAAAAAAAGGTTTGGATACAGTCCAAGGGCCAGGGAAAGGGTTGCCACAATGCAAATGGGTATGACCATCATCAGGGAAGCTTCACCGTGATTTTCAAGGTCTTTACCACCAGGTCTGAAAAATGCTCTGTGGACAATGGGAAAAAAATAGGCTGCGTTTAGTAAACCACTGCCTAAAAATATAAAAAGAATGATTACCTGTCCGGCCTCAAGAGATCCCATACATAAGAACCATTTGCTTATGAACCCGTTTACGGGAGGAACGCCTGCCAGGCCCATGGCTCCGATAGTAAAGGCCCCCATGGTCAAAGGCATGACCTTTCCTATGCCGTCTAATTGGGAGATTTCGGTTTTATGAAGGTTTACATAGATGGCTCCGGCACAGAAAAACAGCGTTATCTTCATAGTGGCATGGTTGGCCAGATGGAGCAGTCCTCCTGTAAATCCTTCCGGAGATATCAGGGCCAGGCCAAGTACAATATAAGAAAGATGACCTACTGTAGAATAAGCCAGCCTGGCTTTGAGGTTGTCCTGTTTCATGGCTATGATTGAGGCTAAGAGAATGGTTGCCCCGGCAAAAACAGCCAACAGGACATCAAGGCCGAACATTTGCATGTTTTCCGGGCCCATGGTGAAACCCACCAGTCTGATCACGCCAAATACACCAGACTTTACAACTGCCACTGCGTGAAGAAGGGCACTGACCGGAGTAGGCGCAACCATGGCTGCCGGGAGCCAGCTGTGCAGGGGCATGATACCGGCCTTCACACCAAAACCGGCTATGAAAAGTATAAAAATGCTTTTGGCCACCCATGGATCATTGATTACTCCATCAAGAAGCCCTCCTGGCTTGAAGTCCAATGTTCCAGCCAAGGCATATGTCCATCCAATGGCAGCTATAAGAACTACACCTGCTGTAAGGGCATAAGTAAGATACTGTCTGCCCGATCTGATTGCTTCCTTGCTTTCTTTATGGATGACCAGAGGATAGGTGGCAAGGGTCAGGATTTCATAGAATATCAGAAAAGTAAGCAGGTTTGCGGAAAAGGCTATGCCGATTGTGGCTGACAGACAGACTGCAAAACTGGCAAAGTAGCGTGTCTGTTTTTTTTCACTGCTTCCTCTGACGTATCCTATGGAATAAAAACAGGTAAGAATCCATAGTCCGGATGCTATAAGAGCAAAAAATATCCCCACAGGATCAGCTTTAAGCTCCAGGGCTATCCCGGGCGATATTTCCAATATGGTAAACTGGGCGACTTTACCGGCAAGGGCGTCTGGCAAGAGTGACAGGACAAGGGGGAATTTAATGAAAGCAGCAGACAGGGTCCAGAACTCTCTAAGATTGGGCTTTTTGGAGGACAATAGAATCAGAGGTACTGCTACCAGTGATACAATTACCGCCAGAAAAGGGATTGATGATGTATAAACTTCAGGGCTCATGGTTCCTGCTATAATCCTATGGGTATCATAAATTCAATAAAATTGGTTACGATCCAGACGTTGAATATACCAAACACGATTAATAAAGTTGCCAGCAGCATTACCGGAGCAAGCATTGACCAGGG
>JBHEPK010000050.1:7157-11561 GCA_046260325.1 Desulfonatronovibrio sp. | reverse complement strand
TCTCTAATAATGGAATAAATATTTTTGGCCTTAAGTCTTGCTCTATAATGCTTGTCAGGATCAATGCCGCAATTGCGGATAATCATTTGTCCCTGTTCATGTCTTAACATTGAAGACCCAGGTTCAATAAAGGTAGTTGTATTTGCCTGAAAAGGACATGTGGGACAGGGATCATCAGATGCTTCAAGCTCTAAGGTCATTCCGGCAATATTTTTTTGTGCGCCTTGAATTTCAACATAAACATTTAGACAATCATCATTAATTATCTGATAATCTTTTATGGAAACAGTAAATTTTTCCTGCGAGTCATCCGGTTCGGGCCATACTTTTTTCCCGCATCCGGCAACACATAAAACACACAACAACACAAAGACAGGAAAAAACCTTAAGATATTACTCACGACTCCTCCATTTGGGACTTCCATTTAAACAGTGTGTTAAGGGCCTCAATGGGCGTCATGGATTCTAAATTTATGGAAGACATTTTTTCAATAAATTCATCACTCACCTGTTTGACCTCAACATTTTCAGTTGCCGGATATTTGTCCGGCAGTAAAGACATTTTTGTCTCCCTGATTACAGGTTTTTTAGAACTCTGACTTTCAAGCTTTACAAGAATTTCCTTTGCCCTGTTAACAACCCTCTTCGGCACCCCAGCCAGCCGGGCTACTTCTATTCCATAGCTTTTATCTGCAGGTCCTGGAACGAGCTTTCTAAGAAATACAATATCTCCTTTCCATTCCTTAACTGCAATATTGTAGTTCTTTAAACAATTAATTTTATTTTCCAGAGAAGTAAGTTCATGATAGTGGGTGGCAAAAAGGGTTCTGATTCCATCATGTTTTCCTGTCAGGTCTTCCACCACAGCCCAGGCCAGGGCCAGGCCATCAAAGGTGCTGGTTCCGCGACCGATTTCATCAAGTATAATCAGACTTCTTTTGGTGGCCTGACGCAGGATTCTCGCTGTTTCAGTCATCTCCACCATAAATGTGCTTTGTCCCTGAGCCAGATTGTCAGAAGCTCCCACCCTTGAAAAAATCCGGTCACAAAGGCCGATTTCAGCTGTTCTGGCAGGAACAAAAGAACCCATCTGAGCCAGAATACAGATAATTGCCGTTTGTCTCAGAACAGTAGATTTACCAGCCATATTAGGACCTGTTATGAGAAGAATTCTGGCGTTTTCATTAATGTTCAAATCATTGGGAACATAATTGGAACGGCCCTGGATGGATTCTATGGAAGGATGTCTTGCAGCCTTGATTTTAATGCCAAGATCCTGGGACAGAACCGGCTTGGACCAGTCAAACCTGCGGGCTGTTTCTGAGAGGCTGACCCAGTAATCAATTCTGGCCAGATGTGATGACATTTTTTTCAGTCGTTCATTATGTCTGGATATAAGTTCGCGCAGCTCAGTAAAGAGATCGTATTCCTTTGATTTTCTTTTGTCCGAGGCCGTAATAAGGCTTTCTTCCAGTTCCTTAAGCTCTGCAGTTACGTATCTTTCACTGGATACCAGGGTTTGTCGCCTTTCAAAATGATCCGGTACAGACTGGACAGAGGCTTTGGACAGCTCAAAATAATGTCCGAAAACCCTGTTGTATCCAAGCTTTAATTTGGGAAGGTCATTGCTGATCTGTTCTTTTTTCAGGAGATCTTTTAATTTTTCATGACCATGATCCGTCAGCTCAATCAGCCTGTCAAGTTCCAGGTCATAGCCTTTTTTGAAAATTCCACCTTCTGTGACTAAATGAGAGGGGTTATCTTTTATGGCTTTAGCCAGCCTTTCCCTCAGCTCATCCATATTATCCCAATTCCCGCAGAGTGATCCAAGGAGCTCTGGATGTTTATTCTGTTTATCTAAAAGTATTTTGATTTCAGGAAGTATGAGCAGTGATTTTCCAAGGGAGGAAATGTCTTTGGGATTGCACCTGTTCAGGGTTATTCTTGTGGAGAGGCGCTCTAAGTCATAAGCCTTTTTCAACTCTTTGATCAAGGCGTATCGAAACTGATCAAGATTCAGAAAGAACTCTACCATGTCCTGATTTTTCTGGATAATTTTCATATCCTTCCAGGGCTGATGCAGTCTTTTTTCCAGATATCTGCCTCCCATGGAAGTAGTTGTTTTATCCAAGGCATAAATCAATGTCCCCGGACCCTTATCCCCGCCAAGTGTTCTGAAAATTTCAAGATTTCTAATGGTTACTTCATCTAATTGCAGAAAACCTGAAGGATTCAGGGGAGAAAAAGGGGACATATGGCCCAGCTCACCTTTATGGGTCTGAATCAGATACATGAGAATGGACCCGCAAACACGCACCAGCTCAGGCTTGTCATGAATATCCAGAACGTCAAGGGAAGCTATGCCCTGATCTTTTAAAATCATTTCTGTTCCAGATCTAAGGTCAAAATAGGACCCGGCTGGTACATAATTGAATTTTCTTTTAAGGCTTTGATGCTCTGGAGGTACTGTAAATCTGTCAGGAGCAATTATTTCTGAAGGGTTAAGCTTGTATATCCATTGCCAGATTTCCTGAAGATTTTTTATCTGAAGTCCTGTCCACTCACCTGTTGAAAAGTCTGCCCAGGCCAATGCCCCTCTGTTTTGAGAATCGTTCCAGAAAAGGGCTGCCAGATAATTATGTTCCTTGGCACTTAGACTGCTTTCTTCAATTACTGTTCCTGGAGTTAATATTCTGGTAACTGCTCTTTTAACCAGTCCTTTGGCTGTTCCGGGATCTTCAACCTGATCACAGATAGCTACTTTATAGCCTTTTTCAAGAAGTTGTCTAAGATACTCATCACATGAATGATGGGGCACACCACACATGGGAACGCGGAATTCTGAGTTAGGATTTCTGGAGGTCAGGGCAATCTGGAGTTCTCTCGCAGCTACTTCAGCATCTTCAAAAAAAAGCTCATAAAAATCACCCATGCGGAAAAAAAGCAAAGCACCGGGATTTTCCTGTTTGATTCCCAGATACTGTTCCAGCATGGGAGTCAACTTTATGTTTTGGGGAAGATTGAAGGGCTTAAGTGAAGAAGACATTTATCCTGATCGCATCCTGCTTTAATCAGCAGGTTTTATTCATTAAGAAGGGTCCTGAAGGATATGGAGTGCCAGCTGTAGCATCTTGGACATAAAAAGAATAATCTTTCCCTTTTAAGGCCACACCTTTTGCAGACAAACCTTTTAACCATCCTGGCTTTTTTTGTGAAAAAAGAAAGCTGGGTTTTGAAAGATTCAGTCATTATCTGTTCGTGCTGGGAAATGTCCAGGATTTCAAGTCTGGCAGGCCAGAATTCCTGATCCATAACCAGAGATTTTTCAAGCCATTCTCCGGCTTCATCCATTTGACCTGATTTTTTGAGAAAAATTGAACAGTAGTAGCTGAAAATGAGGTTCTGATCCATGCTGTCTACAGCATCGACAACCACCTGTGAGCAGTTTTCATCTATAAAATCAGTGCCGGGATCAGTACTTCTCCATTTTATATACTGATACAATCCCTCAAGAAGGACAAATCTCAAGTCATCGTCAACTTTTTCCAGAGCTTTCTTTAGATTTCCCTGCAGATTGTTCCATTGTCCAAGTTGATAGTCCCTGCATATTACTTCCAGCCAGGCCTCTGCTGATCCAGGGTAAACTTTGATGGCCTTTTGAATCAATTTGAAAGCCTGTGTTCTGTCATTGCTTAAAAAATGTTTTTTGGCATCTTCAACCATATAATGGGCCTGGGGCAGGGGCTGCCCCAAAAGGGAATAATATTTGGCAGCTTTCTGGTAATCATTGGTATCAGCATAGAGCCTGGCCAATTCTTTCAATATGGCAGGATCATCTCCTGTCAGTTTGTAAGCCTGCTCTAAGGCTGAATGAGCCCGGTCATGTATTCCAGCCCTTTTAAAATCAATTCCCAGTTCAAACCAGGCTCTGGCCTTGAACTGTTCATTAAGTTGAGGTCTGGCTATGAGGTTGGTTCTGATCTGAATAGCCCTTTCAATTTCTCCCTGAGAGCGAAACAGGTTGCCAAGGGCAAGGTATATCTCAACAGCGTCAGGATTGTTTCTGACTACCCGACTAAGTTCACCAATAGCCGCAAAAGTATCCTGTGAAGGAGGAAGAAAACCTTCACTGCTCTGACCCAGACCAGCATTTTCTTCCTGTTTGCGTCTTTTAAGACTTTGCAGCCAATAAAACATGATCAGATTTAACCATCCAGGAGAAAAGTTTAAGCAAAATACATTTTGCCTGAATTATTGCGTATACTGCGAAAACAAAACAATCCACTGGTTTTAAAGAAACCAACCAGTGGATTGTGCCAGGCATTTTCACAAAAACAATATCTTGATTCACCATATTCAAGCCCGGGAAGGGGCATGAATATAATCCATTAAAATTAAGTGGAT